>DATHGO010000081.1:0-2882 GCA_035317585.1 Gemmatimonadaceae bacterium
TCTCGCCGGCCTTGATACACCGACGCGGGGTACTGTGCTCCTCGATGACTCCGATCTCGGAAAGCTATCGGAGAACGATCGCGCCAGACTTCGCGGGGAAAAAGTCGGCTTTGTATTCCAGAGTTTTCAGCTGATCCCCACACTCACCGCGCTCGAGAACGTGCAGGTCCCGCTCGAGCTGCGTGGAACGCCGGGCGCGGTGGAACGCGCGACCGATCTGATTGACCGCGTTGGGCTGTCGGGCAGAGGCCATCATTTTCCGACACAGCTTTCCGGTGGAGAGCAGCAGCGCGTGGCGATCGCGCGCGCCTTCGCCAACTCACCCAAAATCCTCTTCGCCGACGAGCCGACTGGCAATCTCGACAACGCGACGGGGCACCGGATTTTCGAGCTGCTCCAGTCGCTCAACAGCGACGGGGGATCCACCATCGTACTCGTGACCCACGACTTCACGCTCGCATCCCGCGCTTCCCGCATTATCAGGCTGCTCGACGGAGCCGTCGTAGAAGACACAAGCGCGACAGCCACGACACCCGCGTGAACATCGGCAACAATCCGCATCGGGCTACCGAGGTCTACTGTTGATCGGCATGTCGCGAAGCATCTGGAGTCTCGCCTGGCGTGAGAGCCGCACGGCGCGACGTCGGCTCCTGCTTTATATGTCGTCGATATCGCTGGGCGTCGCCGCGCTCGTCGCCATCGACTCCTTTTCGGCGAACATCATCCAGTCGGTCAAGGATCAGTCGCGCGCGCTGATGGGCGGAGACATTTCGTTCAACTCGTCCAAACCGATCCCTCCCGCGGTCGATTCCCTCTTCGACTCGCTCGCTCGCCAGGGACTTTCATTCGCGCGTGTGACAACGTTTCCATCGATGGCCGTAGTCCCGCGCACGAGCGGAACCCGGTTCGCGCAGGTGCGCGGTGTCACCGACAACTATCCGTTTTATGGAAACATTGTAACGGAGCCGGCTGGCCGCTGGCCCCTCCTTACCAAGGGCGCCAATGCGATCGTCGACCCGTCGTTGCTCACCTCCCTCAATGCCAGAATCGGCGACACGCTGAGGCTGGGCTTCGGCACCTTCACCATTGTCGCTACGATAAAGGATGTCCCGGGGGCAGCCGGCATCGCCGAGATGCTCGGCCCGCGCATCTTCATTCCCGCCAAGTATGTGGCCGAGACGCAGCTGCTGGTCTTTGGGAGCACCGCGGACCGGATGGTCCTGGCGAAGCTCCCGCCCGGCGTCGATCCGGACAAGTTCGTCAAGCCGCTCAAGAAGCGAGTCGAGGACCAACAGGTGCGCGTCCGCACGGTCACGCAAGCCGAGATGTCGACTCAGGACGCGATCGAAAATCTCTCGAACTTCATCGGCATTGTCGGGCTCGTTGCGCTGCTGCTCGGCGGAATCGGAGTCGCGAGCGGAGTTCGCGCCTTCGTCGCGCGCAAGATCGACATTGTGGCCGTTCTTCGCTGTCTGGGGGCATCGAGCGGCCAGGTCCTCGCGATCTACGTCGTGCAGGCGGCCGCGATGGGCCTGGCGGGAGCCGCCGCGGGTGCAGCGCTGGGAGTGGCTATTCAATTCCTCCTTCCACGCGTGCTCACGGATTTCCTGCCGGTCGATGTGCAGGTGTCGCTCGTGCCGTCGGCGGTTTTCACCGGACTCGCGGTGGGGGGATGGATCGCGCTCATCTTTGCGCTGCGCCCATTGCTCGCTCTCCGCAATGTCTCGCCGCTTCAGACGCTACGGCGCGACACCGACGCCGATGTGCTACGCATGCGGTGGACGGACGCGCCGAGGATCATCGTGAACGCGGCGCTGGTCCTGAGCGTCGTCGCCATCGCCCTCGCGCGGGCGCGAACACCGAGGCAGGCAATCGCAATGAGTGCGGCGACCGGTATTGCGGTCCTCGCGCTCGCCGCCAGCGCCGCGCTTCTTTCGTGGGCCGCACGCAAGGGACTGCGCACGCGCTGGCCTTATGTCATTCGACAGGGGGTCGCGAATCTTTATCGCCCCGGCAATCAGACTCGCGCCGTAACGCTCGCTCTCGGGTTCGGCGCGTTCCTGGTGAGCACTCTCTATCTCGTACAGAACAACATCCTCGGCCGATTCACAACAGCGGCGGCGGAGTCGCGCGGAAACGTCGTATTCTTCGATGTGCAGCAGGATCAAGCGGGGGGACTCGATTCGATCGTCAGGGGCCGAGGCAACGATGTGGTCCAACTGGCACCCGTCGTCACAATGCGAATCGCCGCGATCAATGGAAAGCGCGTCAGCGACATGAAGCCGGTCACACGCGGGCAGCCAGGCGGCCGCGCGTCATGGGCCTTGAGACGCGAGTTCCGCTCGACTTACCGGGAGAAGCCCGCGGCCAGCGAGACGATCGTTGCCGGCAAGTGGTTCAGCGACAGCGCGGTGAAAGTCGCCCGCGATACCGGAGAGATCTCCCTCGAGGAGGGAATCGCCCAAGAGCTCAACGTCAAGCTCGGGGACATCATTACATGGGATGTGCAGGGCGTCGAGATCCCCACTCGCATTACGAGTCTTCGGAAAGTCGTATGGACCCGATTCGAGCCCAACTTTTTCGTCGTGTTCGCGCCGCCAGTGCTGAAGGGAGCGCCGAATCAATACGTGCTCCTCGCGCAGGTAAAAGACCCCATCGCCGTAGCGCTACTCCAGCGCGAAGTCGTGAACCGATTCCCGAACGTGTCGAGCATTGACCTCACCGCGATCAAGCGAACGGTGGACAAGATCGTCGGGAAAGTCTCGCTCGCGATTCGGTTCATGGCGCTCTTCAGCCTCGCCGTTGCAATCCCGGTTCTGTTCAGCGCCGTGTCGGCGACTCGGCGCGAGAGGGTCCGCGAGGGCGTGCTGCTCAAGACACTC
>DATHGO010000082.1:0-2632 GCA_035317585.1 Gemmatimonadaceae bacterium
TGCCGGATGCGCTTCGCGAGCTCCACTTCCTTCTCGCGAGTAATGAGGGGAAAGACGCTGATGTCCCGGAGGTACTGATCGAGCGATCCTTCGTCGACGGTCGATTTCCGATTCGTCGAAACCTTCATAGCGATATCGGCATCCTCTCAGAAATCGAGAGATCTAGTGTACGATCTCTCCGAAGCGCTTCCACCGCAGGCGGGTCAGCCAATCCAGCCGGTCTCCGGTATCGGGCGCGTAGCTATAATAGACCACTATCGGCTGGCCGCGCACAAGAGAGTCCGCGACGAAACCCCAATACCTCGAATCCGACGAGTTGTCGCGATTATCTCCGAGGACGAAGTAGTCATGAGCAGGGACGATCAGAGGGCCCCAGTTGTTACGGGATGGATGATAATTCTCGATCGACGCGCCTCCCACCAGATACGCTTTCTGCCAGCGGAAATCGTCGTCCGACTGATCGGCGTCCTCGGGGGTGTGCTGGACGTACTCCTCGCGCACTGGCTGCCAGTTTCTGACCAATGCCCCGTCACGCATCTGAAGCGTGTCACCCGGGATGCCCACGATCCGCTTCACGTAATTGAGCCGTGGATCCACGGGATAGGTGAAGACGACCACATCCCCGCGCCTCGGGGCATGAATGGCGGGCAGCTTGCGGCCGCTGCCGGGTATGCCGGCACCGTAAACCAGCTTGTTGATGAGGAGAAAGTCACCCTCGAACAGGGTGTGCTCCATGCTGCCGCTCGCGATCTTGAACGCCTCTACCCCAAAGGCGCGGATGACGACGAAGAGCGCCAGCGAAACGACGATGATCTTGGCCCAGTGCGCGAAGAACGCCAGCTTGCTGCCGCGGCGCCTTCGATTCGCTAACTGGAGGGCGTGAGCCCGCTTGTGTTCGTATTGATCCATGTCCGTCTATACCGATTTGATCAGTCGGGCGTTCCCAGATAAGTGTCGATCTGGGCGCGTTGCAGCGTGCCGGAGAAGTCGGCATAGCCGACTTTGGTCTCTGAGTAGAACTCGTAGACTTCCCAGCCGCCCTCCCGGTGCCCGTTCCCTGTCTGTTTGACGCCGCCGAACGGGAGATGAGCCTCCGCGCCGATGGTTGGTGCGTTTACGTACGTAATTCCGTTGTCGAGCTCGTTGAGCGCGCGGAAAGCCGTGTTCACATCCCGCGTGTAGATCGACGATGACAATCCGTATTTGACATCGTTGTTCACCGCAAATGCCTCATCCGCGTCTTTCACTCTCACTACGGAAAGAACCGGACCGAAGATTTCTTCCTGCTCGAGACGGCTACCCGGCTTGACGTTGGCGAAGATCGTCGGCTCGAAGAAGTTGCCACCGGAAAGCTTCCTGGGGCGCGCCCCTCCGGTTACGAGCTTGGCTCCCTCGGACTCGCCGATCTCGACGTAGGACTCGACCTTTCTGAGGGCATCTTCGTTGATCAGGGGCCCAACATCAGTCCCTTTCTTCCTTCCGTCGCCCAACTTGAGAGCCTTGGTGCGGTCCTCGAGCATGCCAACAAACTTGTCGTGAACCTTCTTGTGTATGATAAGACGACTGGTTGCGGTACAACGTTGCCCGGTCGTGCCGAAAGCGCCCCAGAGCGCGCCTTCGAGGGCCAAATCGAGGTCCGCATCGTCCATCACGATCTGGGCGTTCTTGCCCCCCATCTCGAGCGACAACCGCTTGTGGAGGCGCCCGCACGTCTCACCAACGAGACGGCCGGTCTCGGTCGATCCGGTAAACGAGATGAGCGGGATTCCCGAATGCTCGACCATCGCGGCACCCACCTGCTCGCCTCGGCCGTGCACGAGCTGAACGACCTCTGGCGGAAGCCCGGCTTCGAGAAGGATCTCCACCAGAAGGGTTCCAGTGTGAGGAACGTCCTCCGCCGGCTTGAAGATCACAGCGTTTCCGCAAACAAGCGCGGGGAACATCTTCCACGTCGGGATTGCC
Source organism: Gemmatimonadaceae bacterium (assembly GCA_035317585.1). Classification (GTDB taxonomy): domain Bacteria; phylum Gemmatimonadota; class Gemmatimonadetes; order Gemmatimonadales; family Gemmatimonadaceae; genus UBA4720. The sequence continues at coordinate 1,963 of DATHGO010000082.1, forward strand.
ATCGGGAAGTTGAACGGACAGATAAGGCCAGCGACGCCGATCGGGCGCCGGTAGCTCATCGCCCACTTGTTGCGCAGCTCGCTGGGGACCGTTTTGCCGAACAATCGCCGCCCTTCGCTCGACGCGTAGTAGGCTGTGTCGATCCCCTCCTGCACATCTCCGCGCGTCTCCGTGAGTGGTTTCCCCATCTCGCGCGTCATCGCGTCGGCGATCTCTTCCTTGCGCTTGGTCATGATGTCGCCAACGATCCTGAGGACATCGCCCCGCGCTGGGGCGGGAGTGCGGCGCCATCCAGAGAACCCACGCTTGGCGCTCTCGACGGCGCGATCTACGTCCCGTCGGTCGGAAAGAGGGAACTTGCCGATTACATCGCCGCGATCTGCGGGATTCCGATTCTCGAAATACTCGTCCGATTCGGGACCCACCCATTTTCCGGCGATGAAGTTGTTGAACTTTTTCATTTCGATGAGTCAGTGGTTTGCGTGGTAAACGAGGTCAGCTGTGCTCGCGCGACAACGAATATCGCTCGATTTTCTTGTACAGGTTTGACCTGGGCATCTCCACCGCGCGCGCAGTCTCCGAGACGTTCCAGTCGAACTCCCGAAGCTTGTTGAGCAGAAAAGCGCGCTCCGCCGCATCCTTGAACTCCTCGAAAGTGCGGCATTGGGTG
>DATHGO010000083.1:0-2905 GCA_035317585.1 Gemmatimonadaceae bacterium
TCGCCACTTGGCACGGCCGCAATCTCGAGATCGCGGAGCATCTCGCGCGCTGACTGCGGACGATCAGCGGGCCGTTTTTCCAGCGCCCGCATAATCAGGTCGGCGAGCGCCTGCGGTATCGCCGGACGCCGCGATCGGATCGGCGCGGGACGCTCCGTTGCGTGGGCGGCGAACATCGCCTGGGGTGAGCGCGCGGTAAATACCTGGTACCCGGTCAACATGTGGTATGCCAGCGCTCCGACGGCGTAGATGTCGGAGCGATGGTCGAGGTAAGGATCGCCGGCCGCTTGCTCGGGAGACATGTAAGCAGGCGTGCCGATGGCAAGTCCGACTGAGGTCAATCCGGCGCCCGGATCCGTCGACGCGCTCAGTGCCTTCGCGACACCGAAATCCGCGACGACCGCGTGGTCGCCGGTGATCAGGATGTTGTCGGGCTTGATATCGCGGTGGACGACTCCGTGCTCGTGCGCGTAGGCGAGCGCGCTGATCACGTCGGCAAGAATGCGTACGGTATCCGGAACCGAAAGCTCGCTCTCGCGGGCGAGCTTCGTTCCCAGCGACTCCCCTTCGATGAACGGCATCACGTAGTAGGGAAGTCCATCGGCGACGCCCGCGGTGAGAACGGGAACGATGTGCGGGTGTTGAAGCGTCGCGGCGAACTGGATCTCGCGTTTGAAGCGCTCGAGATTTACAGATGCGGCGAGATCCGGCGGCAGCACTTTGATGACGACTTTCCGCTGCAGCCCCATTTCGTGGGCGAGGAAAACCCGCGACATGCCGGCCGCGCCAAGCTCGCGGTCGAAAAAGTAGGTCTGGCCGAGCGCGTCCTGTAGACGCTTCTTGAGGTCCATTATTTTGTTTGCATTGGTTCCCGCCGCACTGCCCGGTGATACCGTACCGGCGGCCCGGTCCTCGCAGAAAGACAATAGGGAAGTGTCGAGTCCACCGCCACCCAAACAGCCATGGCGCCTTCAGATCAAACTACGAGCACAAAACCCGTTTGGTTCATCACCGGCTGCTCGACCGGCTTCGGGCGCGAGCTGGCGAAGCAGACGCTCGATCGCGGGTTCCGCACCGTCGTCACTGCACGCGATCCGGCCAAGGTCGAGGACATCGCGTCGGGACGGGGGAATCTCGCCCTGGTGCTCCAACTCGACGTCACCAATCCGGTCGAGGTCGACGCGTCGGTGAAGAGCGCCGAGCAGCATTTCGGCGGGATCGACGTGCTCGTGAACAATGCGGGCATCGGATATTTCGGCGCGGTCGAGGAGAGCGACGAGGCCGAAGTCCGCCGGATGTTCGAGATCAACTTCTTCGGGCTGTCGCGCATGACGCGCGCGGTACTGCCCGGGATGCGAACGCGCCGCAAGGGACACCTTGTCAACATCTCTTCGATCGGCGGACTGAGGAGCTTCCCGACGCTCGCCTATTATCACGCGACCAAGTACGCTGTCGAAGGATTCTCCGAGTCGCTCGCGCTCGAAGTTGCGCCGCTCGGCATCAAGGTCACCATCGTCGAGCCGAGCGGATTTCGCACCGACTGGGCCGGACGATCAGCGGCCGAGAGCAAGACGCGCATCGCCGACTACGCGGAGACGGCCGGACAGAATCTGGAGAATATTCGCGGCTACAGCGGCAAGCAGCCCGGCGATCCAGTACGCGCGGCGGCGGCGATCATCGCGGCCGTGGAATCTCCCAATCCACCCCTACGGCTGCTGCTCGGAAAAGCGGCGCTCAAAGGAGCGCGGGGCAAGCTCGACATGCTGAAGAAGGACTTCGACGCCTGGGAGAAGACCACGGTGGAGGCGGATTTCCCGGACGGGCAGTAGCACGGGCCAACTGATACCTGGAAGTGCTCTCAGCGACGTGTGCGCGTCTTGGTTCGAACTCGCTCGTAGACCGCGGCGCTCATCGCTGCAACCAGACCGCCAACGGCCCATCCTCCCAGCACGTCCGTTGTCCAGTGCGCATCGAGATAGACTCGACTGGCTCCGACGAGAAGCGTGCCCAGGCCCGCGAAAGTCTCGGCGGCACCGCGCGACAGCATGTCTTCGCGCCAGAGTACATAGGATGCAGTGCCGAAAACCGCGGCCGATGCGGCTGCGTGGCCACTGGGGAACGCGTATGTCAGCTCGTGAAGACGGGCGCCACCTGCCGGCCGCTTACGTCGATAAATGCGTTTGACGGTGCTGAATATCGCCAGCGCCACTGCCGGGGACATTACTACGGCGCCCGCTATGGACAATCCGCGCTCCCGCCAAAGCCACGCCGCTAAAGCGGCTGTGGACGGAATGATCACCGACGGAGCGGCGACATGCGAGATGATGAGGGCAGCGTTCCGTGCGGCCGGAGCCTGGTGCGCGAGCACCCACTTCCTGATCGGTTCGTCGAACGGTGCCGTCTCATTGTTGAAAACATCCTCGCCGACCTTCGCAGAGGCCGCGATTGCCGCAGTCGAGACACCAATCAGCAGCGCCGTGTGCGATTCCAGCCCCCGCGGTCGGCGACGTGGACGAGGGGTGATTACTGGATGCGTGGGAACCTCCTCAGGTGAGCATCACTTCACCTGTCGACTGTGAGCCGAGCAAACCCCCACCCCCCACCTAGCTCTTCTCGCAGTTGATTCATCTCTTAAGATGGGAGAGAACTACGGCACCCGACGGTAACTAGTCTTCCCAGGAACCTGACCGGACGTATCTGTCGTAAGTGATCCTTGAAGTACGTCGGCAGACGTGAACCGTCCGTCGAAGTGCTCGATCCTTGAAGGCCCGGCCTGTGGCAACTGTTGATTGAAGGTGAGATCGAGGTGAACTGCAATTCCGTCGACTGTTCCCGCCACGCCGAGAAGACCGCAGGGTCCCGCCTCACCGCAATAGTTTCCGCTCCCCGAGACGGTCGAGCTCGC
>DATHGO010000084.1:0-2651 GCA_035317585.1 Gemmatimonadaceae bacterium
AAACTCCTCGAAGATCCGGCTTTGGTCGGCGGGCTGAATGCCAATCCCCGTATCGATCACCTGAATTCCAATCCATGGATTCGTCGGATAGGATGGACGATCCGCGGTAAGGGGTCCGCTATCCGGAAGCGTATCAACGAGACGTGTACGGATTACAATACCACCCTCGTTGGTGTATTTGACCGCATTTCCCAAAAGGTTCATCAGAATCTGCCGCAGATGAGTTGGATCCGTCCGAATGCGCGGTAGAGCTGCACCCATGACGAGCGACAGGCTGAGCCCTTTCTCGCTAACCAGCGATTCAATCTCGCTCGCGACATCGAGAACGAACGGGCGCAGATCAATTGCCTCGGTGTGAATCTCAAGTCGGCCAGCTGCCATTTTGGCGAGATCGAGAATCTGATCGACCAGATGACGCAGATGATTGGCTGAGGCCTCGATACGTTCAACCGGCTTTACCTGTCGAGGTGCCAATTCTCCATATACGCCCTCGCGAAGCAGATCGACAAACCCAACGATCGCATTCAGTGGCGTTCTGAGCTCATGAGACACATTGGCAAGGAACTCACTCTTCATGCGGTTGACGCGCAGCAGCTCGGATGAAAGCCGTTCGAGCTCCTTTGACCGTTCTACGAGGCTACGAGCCTGCCTACGTTCGTGACGCAGTACAAGAGCAAGCCCAAGTACGGTAGCGAGGGAAACGATCCACCCAACGAGACCAGTCCAGTGATCGAATCCGATCTGTGAGAGCGCACGCATTGACTCCAATCATAAGAATCCATAACCTCTCGCACCATGTCCGAGCACTCGACGCTCATCGCACTTCTCGCTGCGCGTTCTGCGAAGCGTGGTCGGTTCACCCTTGCCTCTGGCAAGCAATCGACGTTCTACATCGACGCACGACTGACAACCATGAGTCCGGAGGGGCTGTCCACGATCGGTCCGCTCGCCTTATCGGCTCTTCGACAAACAGAGTGGCGGGTCGATGCTATCGGTGGACTGACGCTTGGCGCAGATCCCATCGCTTACGCAATCAGTTACGCCAGTGCAAACAGTGACCAACCGCTCAGAGCATTCACAGTGCGGAAGGAGCTAAAAGCTCACGGGACCGGGAAGTTGATCGAGGGTCCTTTCAAGCAAGGCGATCACGTCGCGGTGATCGAGGACGTCATAACCACCGGTGGCTCCACAATCCGAGCTATCGATGCAGTGCGCGCAGCAGGTGGCGTCGTTGCAGGCGTTCTGGCATTGGTCGACCGCGAAGAGGGAGGGCGACAAACGATTGAAAAGGCTGGCGTTCCCGTTATCGCCCTCGTGACTGCGAGTCAGATCCTCAACGCTCTTCCGAGTTAGTCGATTCCACAGGTTGAATCTTCGGGATCCACCCAGGATATGCCGCTGCGGGCCGAAACGTGGACAGCGTATCGACGTAGGGCAGGACGAGCTCAGTCCTGAAGTACTGAAGCATTCCCTGACCGTCAAATGTGCTCCTGAATTTCACCGGAGACATTTTCATCACGGTTCGTACGTGCCGACCAAAGCTTTGTGGAGAGGAGTAATCGAGATGATTGGCCACCCGGGCAACTGATAATCCCGGATTCTCGAACAGCCGCGCTGCACGTATGAGCCTGGCGAGCGACAAGTAACGCTTCGGAGCAGGCAGTTTCGCCCGAAAGAAACGGCTCATCAGTGTGCTCGGCAAAATGTTCAGGTGACGTGCAAGTTGCCGAACGGTAGAAATTTTCGGCGACGAGTCGAAAAGCAGCTCGAAGAATCGCCAGCAGTCCTTCGAAACAGCAGGGAGGTCGAGGCTGATTTGTACGAGAGCTGAACGAAGGAGATCGTTCGAGTTTTGCGATGCGAGCAGGTTTCTCAGCGTCTGCCAGCCTGCGGGCAACCTTGCATCCACCAGCGTTCGAATCCCGAGCTGCCCCAGAGCAAGCGTCGCGTGTGGAGTCGAGTTTTGCGTCTCCGTCAACAATGCTACCGCCGGTATACGCGGAAATTCCCTCACCATTGCTGCTACACGACTGGAGCTCTGAGAACCGTAGCGCGTAACGGATATGAGCACCAGACTGGCTTTCTGTTGCCTGAGATCCGACAGAACTTCATCCAGAGATTCCCGATGAAGTGCATCGCATAGTCCCTGCGCGGCCGCATCCATCCGGGAGCGCTCCAGCGGAGTGAGAATCGTCGACACAGGTGTACGTTGCTGACTACGCTTCGAGTCGGACGGCATGTCATCCTCCGGGATAAGGGAAAACCGCACCCGATTGGAAGGATACGACGGGCCGTCAAACTAGCGTCCACACAGAGCGACGCACACGACGAAAGTGCACCCACTCCGTCATATCGGTTATATTTTGTCCGAGCAATCGGTCGGGCGATCGCGTATTGGTATCAATACGATACCTATTCGAGGAAAGTCCGGGCTCCAGTGGACAGGCCGCCAGATAACATCTGGGCGCGGATAGCGAGAGCCATCCGTGACGGAAAGTGCCACAGAAAAAAAACCGCCATCTTCGGGTGGCAAGGGTGAAACGGTGGGGTAAGAGCCCACCGCGCTCGCGGCAACGTGGGCGGCACGGCAAACCCCGGCTGGAGCAAGGCCAAATATGCGGCGAGAGACGTCCCCTCGATCAAGACGCCGC
>DATHGO010000085.1:0-2140 GCA_035317585.1 Gemmatimonadaceae bacterium
GCTTACCGCAATCGCGCCCACCAGCGCCAGCGCGCCGATCAGCACGCGCTTCACCGCACGGCTTCCCCGACGAGCTGCCATCGACGGCGTCGAAACGAACGATCCGCTCATCGTCTCCGGATCTTCCAGCGCCTCGACGAGCGCGCTTGCCGTTTGCGGGCGATCTGCTGGATCGATCGCCAGACAGCGCGCTATCAGGCGCTCGAGACCAGCCGGAACATCTTTGCGAATCGTCGAGAGCGGCGGGGGAGGAAGTGTGAGCCTCGCCGTCAGCATCGCGCGCGGACCGAGTGCCGCGAAAGGAGCGGTGCCCGCCAGCATCTCGTACGCGGTTACTCCGAGCGAATAGATATCGGCTCGTCCATCGATGTCGGGATCGCCCGCCGCCTGCTCCGGCGCCATGTAAAGAATGGTCCCGAGCGACATCCCGGTATTCGTGAGCCCCGCGCCCTTCTCACCCGATCTGCGCGCCGACGACAACGCTTTCGCGACGCCGAAGTCCGTCACCGTCGCCGAGCCGGCGGCGAGAAGAACGTTGCCGGGCTTGATGTCGCGATGCACGACGCCCTGCGCGTGCGCGAACGCCAGAGCGCGCGCGACATCTTTCATGATGCCGAGCGTCTCGCGAACGGTGAATGTGGGAGTGCGTCGCAATCGGATGTCGATCGATTCGCCGTCGACGTACGGCATCACGAAATACGGAAGTCCGTCGACCTCGCCCGCCTTGAGTATCGGAACGATGTGCGGGTGTTGCAGTCTCGCCACCGTCAGTATCTCCCGACGGAAACGTTCGGCAGATACGCTCGCCGCAAGCTCAGGCGGGAGAATCTTGATGACGACTTTCCGCCCCAGGTCGTGATCCTCGCCGACGAAGACGAGCGCCATCCCGCCGCCAGTGAGCTCACGCTCAATGGTGTAGGATCCGCCAAGAGCGGAAAGCAGGCGATCGGAGATCGAGGACATCGGGGGACGGAAAGGGTTTGTCTAAGCTGTCGTACGTATTTAGATAGCGAATTGGTTCGGAAGGTTGGCATTCGAGTCTAAACCGTTACAGCCGGGGTTAACGTCCGCTCGAGAGGCGCGTCTACTGTACAAGCAGCGTCGAGGGAGAACATGCGTATCACAAAACTGATTGTTTGTGTCGCGGCCACACTCGTTGGAGTCGCGCCTTTTAGCGTATCCTCGCAACAATCGGGTGCGAAGACCCCCGCCAAAACCGTTATAGCGCGCTCCGATGTTCGTGAGCTCCCCGCTGACCAGCAGATCATTCAGGCGCTTAATCGTCTCACCTTCGGCGCGAAACCCGGCGACATCCTCAAGGTCCGCGCGATCGGTCTCGACAAGTGGATCGATCAGCAGCTACAACCCGACAAGATCAATGACGACGCGATGAACGCGTTCGTCCGGAATTATTCCGCGCTGGATGAGAATCAGAACGATCTCCTGAAACAATACGCCGAGCAGCAGCAACAGCGCCGAGTGGCGAAGCGCGAGCGGGCGGACACGACACAGCCGATGACGGCAGATGAGATCGCGCAGATGCGTCAGCAGCAACAGATGGCCAACTCTCGCCGCCAGGTCGTGACCCAGCTCCAATCATCACGCGTTGCGCGCGCCGTTGCGAGCGAGCGTCAGCTCCAGGAAGTCATGACCGATTTCTGGGAGAATCACTTCAATATCTACGCGGCGAAGGGCGCGCCCGAGCCGTACTATCTCGTCGACTTCGATCAGAACGTCATTCGGCCGCACGCGCTCGGGAAATTTCGGGACCTGCTCGAGGCGGTGTCGCAAAGTCCGGCGATGCTTTTCTATCTCGACAACGCCCGCAGCATGGCCGACAGCAATCGTCCGACGCTCCGTCCGGAAAACGCGCGAAACCAGTTCCCCCGTATTCGACCGTTCGGCAGACCCGGAGTGGGCATCATCATGCGAGCTCCGCGTTCTGCGCAGCAGGGACAGCCGCAAGCGCAGCGGCAACGCCCGGGACTTAACGAGAACTACGGACGCGAGCTGCTCGAGCTGCACACGTTGGGTGTCGATGGCGGTTACACACAGCAGGACGTCATCAACGTCGCACGCGCCTTCACCGGCTGGACGCTCAAACCACCGGCACAGGGCGGTGGCTTCATCTTCCGTCCCC
>DATHGO010000086.1:0-3700 GCA_035317585.1 Gemmatimonadaceae bacterium
GGTGCTCGAGGCGATGGGTACCCCTCTGACCAATAAGTACGCGGAGGGATTGCCGGGAAAGCGTTACTACGGCGGATGCGAGTTCGTGGACATGGTGGAGCAGTGCGCAATCGACCGGGTGAAAAAATTGTTCGCCGCCGATCACGCCAACGTCCAGCCGCACTCCGGGGCGCAGGCGAATGCCGCGGTGTATCTCGCGTTCCTCAAGCCGGGCGACGTCGTCCTCGGCCTGGATCTATCGCAGGGCGGACACCTCACCCACGGCTCGCCCGTGAATTTTTCGGGCCTCTTGTACCACGCGATTCACTATGGCGTCGGCGACGACGGCCGTATCGACTACACCCAGATGCAGAAGATCGCGCGCGAACAGAAGCCCAAAATGATCATCGCCGGTGCGAGCGCGTACGCGCGCATAATCGACTTCGAGCCGTTCGCCGAGGTAGCGCGCGAGATCGGGGCGAAATTCATCGTGGACATGGCGCACTTCGCGGGTCTCGTAGCGACCGGATATCATCCCTCGCCCATCCCCCACGCGGACGCGGTGACGAGTACCACCCACAAGACTCTGCGTGGCCCACGCGGCGGCCTGATACTCTGCAAGGAAGAACACGCCAAGACGATCGATAAGGCGATGTTCCCGGGCACGCAGGGCGGACCGCTCGAGCACATCATCGCCGCCAAGGCGGTGGCCTTCAAGGAAGCGCTCGATCCATCCTTCAAGGATTATTGCGGACAAATCGTGCGCAACGCGCAGGCGCTTGCGAATGCCCTGATCGAGCGCGGGTTCGACATCGTTTCTGGTGGCACCGACAACCATCTGATGCTCGTCGACCTCCGGAACAAGAACGTCACCGGGAAAGTGGCCGAGAAAGCGCTGGATGTGGCGGGTATCACGGTGAACAAGAACACAGTGCCAAAGGAGACCCAGTCGCCCTTTGTCACGAGCGGGATTCGTATTGGAACCCCGGCGGTCACCACCCGCGGCATGCGGGAGCCGGAGATGGAGCAGATCGCCGGGTTCATCGATCGGGTGATCTCCAGTGCTGGTGACGTGGCGGTCGCGTCGGCAGTCAAAGAGGCAGTACTCGACTTGACGAATCGCTTCCCGCTCTACAAATCCTTCCCCTCAATGGCGGACAAAAAGTAGAAAATGGCTGAGCTGGCATTTCGCGAAGGCATCATGGACCGGATTCGCATCCGCGAGCCGCGCTTCGACGAGCAGGCATATCTGTTCGTCCTTTCAGCGCTCGAGATGTGTCAGTCGCAGCTCACCGTGCGGCGCCACATCACTGGAGCGGAGCTGGCGCGCGCCAGCCGCGATCTCGCGCTCGATCGTTACGGGCTAATGGCCCGCGTGGTCCTGGAGCACTGGGGAATCTCCTCCACCGCGGATATCGGCGACATCGTGTTCACGCTCGTCGAATTGGGATTCCTTCTCAGCCAGCCGCAGGACACGCGCGACGAGTTCGTGGACGTATTCGACTTCGATCTGGCATTCGAGCGCGACTACCCCTGGAACTGCGCGCAACAGGCTTAAGAAGCCAACTTCCGACCAATGCCCGCGTGGGTGGTCAGCGCCAGGGAATCAACGGAGCGCGATCGGGCAGCCATTGAAAGAGGAACCCCTTCACGCGTGTTGATGCGGCGCGCGGGTACCGCGGCGGCAGAAGAAATCTCGCGCCGCTACTCCGAGCGACTCAGGAACGGCGCCGTCGTTTTTGCGGGTCCGGGCAACAATGGAGGCGACGGCTGGGTTGTCGCCGGCACCCTTGCCCGATCCGGCGTAGAGGTCACGGTGATCGAAGTGGCGAAGGCCACTCCAGCCAAATCTCCCGACGCCGTAGCGGAGAGAGAAGCGGCGATCGATTCTGTGAAGGTCGCGGATTCAGTCGATGACGACGCCGCTGTTGTCATCGATGCGGTGCTCGGCACCGGCTTCGAGGGAGAGCCGCGCGGCAAAATCGGCGAGGCTATCTCGACGATCAATGAGCTGCACACACGGGGCGCACTGGTCGCTGCGCTCGACGTTCCGAGCGGGCTCGATGCGACGACGGGCCAGCATTCGTCGTGCGTAGAGGCGGATATCACTCTCAGCTTCGGCGGAGTAAAGCGCGGGCTGCTTGTGGCTAGAGATTGCTGCGGCGAGATCGTCGTGCTGGATATCGGGCTCGACGACCCACCGGCCAAAACTTCAGGGAAGCCGGTGAAGACTGACGCGCCTTTGCCGGTTCTCGTCGATGGTGAGTGGGTCAGGTCGCGCATTCCGCCGATTCGCTTCGACGCGCACAAGGGGACCAGAAAGCACCTCGCCGTCGTCGGCGGGGGGAAGGGAATGCCGGGCTCTGTTGTACTCGCTTCGCGCGCCGCCCTGAGAAGCGGAATCGGCCTGGTGCGAGTTCTCGTGGCACCAGAGAACGTGAGTCCGGTTTTGGCCGCGGTACCGTCGGCACTGATCTCCGAATGGCCATCGAGCGAAAATCAGATCAACGCCGAGATCTCCAAATGGGCCGACGCCGTGGTGATCGGACCGGGCCTCGGTAAATCAAAAGACACCAGAGCGCTCGTCGAGCGAGTTTTGCGCAACTCGAAGCTCCCGGCGTTGCTCGATGCCGATGCGCTCAATGTGTTCGAGGGTGATGCGAAGTCGTTGGCCGCGCTGCTCGAGGGAAGAACCGCTCTCATCACTCCCCACGTCGCGGAGTTCGCGAGACTTGCCGGCATCGATGTGAAATCCGTTCTCGCGAACAGATTCGATATCGGTCTCGATCTCGCGCGTGAGCTTGGCGCTACGGTTCTCCTCAAAGGATCTCCCACCGTGATTTTCAATCCTGACGGCGCCCGCTATGTAATCGCCCGGGGGACCGCCGCACTCGGAACCGGTGGCAGCGGCGATCTTCTCGACGGTATCGCGGGAACCATGCTGGCGCAGACATTGAACTCGACCGTCGCCGGCTGTTGCGCCGCGTGGGTGCATGGTCGCGCCGCGGAATTCTGCGAGTACGTGCGGGGCACTACACTCGAGGACGTGGTCTACGCACTTCCCCGCGCCTGGAATGAGCTCGAGCCGTCACCAGAGCCTCCAGTGCTGGCCCAGCTGCCGGCCGTAGCGCGATGAGTCCCGACAGAGCGACGAACGGTCGCAATCTCGACCTCGGGCCCGGCAAGGAATTCGATCTCGTTCGAATCCTTCTCGCCGAATGGGGGAAGGCTGCGCAAAGGATCGGCGATGACGCCGCGGTACTCGACGTTCCGGTCGGCGAGCGCCTCGTCGTCAGCACCGATACATCAGTCGAAGGTGTCCATTTTAGTCGCGACTGGCTCAATAGCTTCGAGATCGGTTACCGGGCGACGGCGGCGTCTCTGAGTGATCTGGCCGCGATGGCCGCGCGCCCGCTTGGGATTCTGATTGCGCTTACTCTTCCGGAAGGCAACAAGCAGGAAGCGCGTGAGATCGCCACCGGAATTCGAGAAGGGGCGTCGGCGGTCCTGTGCCCCATCGTCGGCGGCGATCTGTCGTCTGGAAAGGATCTCTCGCTCACGATCACTGCGCTCGGCAGCGCTTCGCGGCCACTTGCGCGTTCCGGCGCCAAAGTTGGTCAGCGCGTTTACGTCACCGGACGGCTCGGCGGTCCGGCCGCCGCTGTCCGCGCCTGGCGCGCGGGCAAGGAGCCGACCGATGGCGACCGGGCGCGCTTCGCCA
>DATHGO010000087.1:0-2563 GCA_035317585.1 Gemmatimonadaceae bacterium
GCCTCATGGAAAACGCTCGGCAGATCCGCGGCGCGACTCACCCGATAATTGTGCTTGGTGATGGGGAGCGTGATGCCGGTGATGTCGGTCTCCTGAAACGCATCCTTCCCCAGCACGGCGCTCGATACCTGACCCGTGATCGCGACAAGAGGAGTGCTGTCCATCCACGCGTTGGCGATCGGAGTCACGAGATTCGTCGCGCCAGGTCCGCTGGTGGCGACGCAGACGCCTGTCTTGCCGGTCGAACGGGCGTAACCTTCCGCCGCGTGGCCGGCGCCCTGTTCGTGGCGACACAGCACGTGGCGAAGGCGATCGCGATACTCCCACATCGCGTGATAGAAGGGCATGATCGCGCCGCCGGGGATGCCGAATATGACTTCGACATCCTCGCGCACGAGTGCTTCGCACATCACCTGTGCGCCGGTACGCTCGTCGGTCATCTGCTCACGCCCGCCTTGGGCCTGTAGGTTTCGCGCGTCGAGTGAGTGATTGCCTCGACCGCGCCGGACCATGACTCGCTCATCACCTCGATGTCGTCACGCGCCTGTGGCCACTCTAGCACCGCGCCACGACTCGCGTTCGTCACCATCGCCGCGTAGCGCGACAGCCAGCCTCGCGTATAACGCGGCTCGGGAGCGGTCCAGTGCCGGCGGCGCGTGCGCAGCTCCGCCACGGTGAGGTCGACATCCAGTCTGCGCTCCGGCAGATCGATACAGACGATGTCGCCGTCACGCAGAAGGCCGATCGGACCGCCCTCAGCAGATTCAGGCGAGACGTGGCCGATGCAAAGACCGCGCGTGCCGCCCGAGAATCTCCCGTCGGTGATGAGCGCCACCTCGGCGCCGATTGGCATTCCCTTCAGCATGCTCGTCAACGACAACATCTCACGCATTCCCGGGCCGCCGCGCGGACCCTCGCCGCGCACCACCACGACTTCGCCGGACCGGATGCCGTTGACGCGCACCGCCGCGATCGCCGACTCCTCATCCTCGAAGACTCGCGCGGGACCGCGAAAGGTGAGCTCGTGGTGCTCGACAGCGCCGATTTTTATCACCGCGCCGCCCGGAGCGAGATTGCCGAAGAGAACGCAGAGCGAGCCGCGCTCGGAATGCGGCCGAGTGATGGGGCGGATGCACTGCTCGTCGAGATTCTGGACGGCCTCGATATTTTCCGCGACCGTCTTCCCGGTGACGGTGAGCGCATCTAGAAAAAGAGTGTCCGGCTTCTGCGCCAGCTCCTTGAGGAGCGCAGGGACGCCGCCGGCGGCACCGACATCCTGGATATGCCATTGCCGGTTCCCGTCCCATGCCGGCGATACCTTGGCTAGATGCGGCACACGCTCGGCGACATCGTTAAACCGCGCGAGTGGATATTCGATCCCCGCCTCGTGCGCGACGGCGATCACATGAAGTAGAGTATTCGTGGAACCGCCCATCGCCACATCGAGCGCGACCGCGTTGTCGATGGCGTCGGCGGTGACGATGTCGCGGAAGCGGATACCGCGGTCGAGAAGCTGAAGGAGTTGGTGCGCGGCGGCGCGGGCGAGCTCGTGCCGCTTGGGTGACACCGCGAGGATGGTTCCGTTGCCGGGAAGAGCGATGCCGAGCGCCTCGCAGAGACAGTTCATAGAGTTGGCGGTGAACATCCCGCTACAGCTTCCACACGTCGGACAGCCGGCGATCTCCAGCTCCTCGAGACGTGCGTCGTCGATTGTGCCAGACGCGCGTGCGCCAACGGCCTCGAATACGGAGATCAGATCCACTTTCTGCCCACCGCGGTCGACGCCGGCAGCCATCGGTCCACCGGAAACGAAAATCGTCGGGATGTTCGCCCGCGCCGCACCCATCAGCATTCCCGGCACGATCTTGTCGCAGTTGGGGATGCAGATCATCGCGTCGAAGCAGTGCGCCTGCACCATCGTCTCCACCGAGTCGGCGATCAGCTCGCGCGAGGGCAGCGAGTACCGCATTCCCTCGTGTCCCATCGCGATACCGTCATCCACTCCGATGGTGTTGAACTCGAATGGAATTCCGCCCGCTTCGCGCACCGCCTCCTTCACCACTCTGCCGAACTCCTGGAGGTGGACGTGTCCGGGGATGATATCGACGTAGGAGTTGCACACCGCCACGAACGGCTTGTCGAAATCGCCGCGGTCGCGAATCTGTCCGGTGGCGCGCAGCAGACTGCGGTGCGGCGCGCGCTCGAATCCCTTCTTGATCGTGTCGGAGCGCATTACGGTTTTTTCGTTGAAGTCGGAGGCATGAAGGACATAAAAAGCCGAAGGGCCTCTTCCCGTCGTGCGGGAGAGGCCCTTTCGATTGCCACCGAGCGCCTCTCCCGTTCGCGGGAAGAGGCGTGAAGTCTGCGTTACATAGTTGCTAGACCAGTTCTCTTCCCATTGCCGATAAGCCCTACCCCAATAAGGAGGAGGGACAGAATAAGGCTGAGAAGAAGCTGGCTGTTGCGGATCACGATCTGATTTTTCTCGATGTGAACGTAAAGTCGATCTGTCGTGAGCTTAACTCCGGTTCGACAAGTCTGTCAAGAGCGTATCCTTTCGTTG
>DATHGO010000088.1:0-7946 GCA_035317585.1 Gemmatimonadaceae bacterium
CGCCCCCAGCACCACGATGCCGTGGATCGCGTTCGTACCCGACATGAGGGGCGTGTGCAACACCGAAGGGACCCGGCTGATCACCTCGAAGCCCACGAAGATCGCCATGATGAAGACGTAAATCCCGAGAATCAGCTCCTGACTCACCTCGCGGACCCCACGGTGGATGGTTTGAGCGGCAGCATGCCAAGCCGCTTGCGTGTCGGCTCGTGCCGGACTTCGCCGTTGGCGGTGACGGTGACGGCGTCGATGATGTCGTCGCCGAAGTTGAGATTGAGCTCGCCCTTCGGGGCGAGCAACATAACCAAGGCAGAGATGTTCTTCGCGTACATCTGACTGGCGTGATAAGCGAGATCGCTCGAGATGTGGAGCGGCGCGATGATCGTGACGTCGTGCCTCACAACCGTTTCGCCCGGCACGCTCAGCTCGCAGTTGCCTCCCTGTTCGCCGGCGAGGTCGACGATCACCGAACCAGGGCGCATCGCCTTGACTGTCTCCGCGCTTACCAGAACCGGCGCCGGCTTTCCCGGCACAAGTGCTGTGGTGATGATCACGTCCGCCTGCAACGCCCGGTTGTGGATCAGCTCCTTCTCGCGCCGAATGTGCTGCTCGCTCAGCTCCCGGGCGTACCCGCCGGCGTCCTGAGCGTCTTCGACATGCACGTCGAGCTCGACGAAGGTCGCGCCCAGGCTCTGCACCTGCTCCTTGACGACGGGCCGGGTGTCGAACGCCTCGACGACGGCACCGATGCGCCGCGCTGTCGCGATGGCCTGTAGCCCGGCGACGCCGGCGCCGATAACGAGCACACGCGCGGGACGCACGGTTCCCGCCGCGGTCATGAGCATGGGAAAGAACTTCTGCAGCGCGTTGGCCGCCAGCAGGACCGCTTTGTAACCGGCAACGGTGCTTTGTGAAGACAGTGCATCCATCATCTGAGCGCGCGTTGTCCGCGGAACGAGCTCCATACTGCACGCTACGATCTTGCGCTCCGCCAGCTGCTGAAAGAGCGCCGGATCACCAGACGGCTGCAATAACCCGATCAGAACGGTGCCTTCCGTAAGCATGTCCAGCTCGGCCTCGGCGCTGGATTCTTCGCGCCCGGGGCGCTGGACCTTCAGAATCATTTGGGCCGTCGAATAGATCTCCCGGGCCGTATCAACGATTTCGCAACCTACGGCGCGATAGGCGTCGTCCGTAAAACCGGCGCGCAGTCCGGCGTCGCGCTCGATGACCACCCGATGACCGGCGCGCGTGAGCTGCGACACCACTTCCGGCACGAGCGCGACACGCCTTTCACCGCTCGCAGTCTCTCGCGGGACGCCGATCAGCATTCCGTTGCGTTATTGGCCGTCATGTATGCGCCATAAGATAAGCGCTCCCGATAGCTCGTGTTTATATTCGCTCAATGCCCCGCCAACTTCACTGGAAAGAGCTGACAGGCGGTATAATCGCGGCGGCGGTGATCGCGGCGCTGACCATCGCGGTTCTGCTGTTCGCGCGCGTGGGCGGGCTTCACGGCAAGAAAGTGACCTTGTACGTCGTGACCGCCGAGGCACCCGGCGTCCTTGCCGGAACCGATGTCTGGCTTGCCGGCAAAAAGGAGGGGGAGGTCAAGGACATCTCCTTCCGTCCCGCCACGGTCCCGGAATTGGAGCGGATTCTGATCACGACGGAATTCCTGAAGGAGGCCCTCCCGAGCGTGCGGCGGGATTCGTACGCGCGGATAAAAGGCGGCGGGAGTCTGATCGGAGCTCCCGTCGTGTACATATCGTCAGGCACTGCAGCCTCGCCACCGGTCGGCGATGGCGACACCATTCACGCCCGCCCGCCTGCCGCGCCACCCGATCTCAGTGAGGATGTGGGAGCACTCGGTCCCGCATTCGGCAAGCTCGGCTCTGCAACAAAGCAGCTGAGCGACAATATCACCCGACCGGTCGGCACGATTGGCAGCTACCGCGCGGAAGGACTCCCCGATCTGGCGGACGTGACCGCCGGCATGTCGAGCCTGAGCGCGAGGGCTACGGGACGCGGCACCATCGCCCGGGTGATGCGCGGTGATCTTCAGGCGCGGGCTTCCCGCGCCATAGCCGCGGCCGATTCCATTCGAACTCTGGTATCATCGAACAAGGGAAACATCGGTCGCTTCAGGCGCGATACGACTCTCGTCACCAACGCGAATCACGTCCTCGCGGAAGTCGACACATTGCGAGCTCTGCTCTCGAATCCCGTCGGGGCGATTGCCGCCGCGCACCCGGACAGCGTTCTCACGCGACAGCTGGATCGCACCCATGTCCTGCTCGCATCACTCATCAGAGACGTCAAGAGTCATCCGATGCGCTACATCAGATTCTGACTTGACCGCATTTTTCGCCAGCGTTAGCTTCGATATGAATCACGCGCGTTGACGCGCGACCCTCCTTCTCCCCTCCTCTAGCACCTCAGCAACCGATCCCCCCAGTTTCCGAGCTTCATCGGGGCTCGGAGTTAACAGCAAGCTCCTACCTCTTTTCTCTCCCCACAGCGTGGATATCGCCGAGTTAAAGCGAAAATCCGTGTCCGAGCTCCAGGAGATGGCCGACGGGCTCAAGATTGACGGCTCTTCGGGTCTCCGGAAGCAGGATCTCATCTTCCAGATCGAGCAGAATCTGCTCGATACCGACATCATGCTGCACGGTGATGGCGTACTGGAGATCCTGCCCGAGGGGTACGGGTTTCTGCGGAGCCAGGATTGGAGTTACCTCCCGGGGCCGGACGACATCTACGTCTCACCGTCGCAGATAAAGCGATTCGGCTTGAGAACGGGAGACGACGTCCGTGGTCAGGTGCGGCCGCCCAAGCCGTGGGAGCGGTATCTCGCGCTGCTCAAGGTCGAGAGCGTGAATGCGGAAGATCCCGAGAAGGCGAAGGATCGCGTTCCGTTCGACAACCTGCGTCCGCAGTATCCCGACGAGAGACTTCGCCTCGAGACGAAGGACGGCGATCTCAGCATGCGCGTCGTCGACATCATGGCGCCCATCGGCAAGGGCCAACGCGGAATTATCGTGTCGCCACCGCGCGCGGGAAAGACGATCCTCCTTCACAAAATGGCCAACGCGATCGCCGAGAATCATCCGGAGGTAACGATCATCGTGCTGCTGATCGACGAGCGCCCCGAGGAAGTGACCGAGATGATCGCGAGCACTACGCGCGCCGAAGTCGTGAGCTCCACGTTCGACGAGGGTGCGGCGCGTCACGTTCAGGTGTCGGACATGGTTCTGGAAAAGGCGAAGCGTCTGGTCGAGCACGGCAAGGACGTGGTGATTTTGCTGGATTCACTGACCCGATTCGCGCGCGCGCACAACACGGTCGCGCCACAGTCGGGGAAGATTCTTTCCGGCGGCGTCGACGCCAGCGCGCTCCACAAGCCAAAGCGGTTCTTCGGCTCGGCGCGCAATATCGAAGGAGGTGGCTCACTCACGATCGTCGCGACAGCGCTGACTGAGACCGGCTCGCGCATGGACGACGTGATCTTCGAGGAGTTCAAGGGCACCGGGAATATGGAGCTGGTCCTCGATCGCAAGATCGCCGACCGGCGCATTTATCCGGCAATCGACATCTTCAGGTCGGGCACAAGAAAAGAGGAGCTGCTCCTCAGCCAGGCAGAGATCAACCGCGTGATCCTCCTCCGCCAGTTTCTTGCCGACATGCCGGAGGCCGAGGCGATCGAGTTTCTTCTCCGACAAATGGCGAAGTCGAAAAACAACAAGGAATTCTTCACCCAGATGGCACAGGGTTAGGCCCGGGTGAACGCCGCCCTCGCTCGCTTTCTGGCGGTGGACTACGGCCGAAAGCGGATCGGTCTCGCAATCAGCGACCCCCTTGGTATGATCGCCTCCCCGGCGGGGTTCATCGAGCGGCGAGAGGGCAAGAGACCCCCCATCACAAAAATTGTCGCAAGAGCTACCGAGCTTGGCGCTCAGGGGTACTTAATAGGCCTTCCGCTCGACGGAGAGGGCAACGAGACGGCCTGGACGGCGGAAGTGCGCGCTTTGGGGGCAGAAATCGCGAAACGTACTGCCATGCCCGTTCGTTTCTTAGATGAACGGTTTACCACGGCGGTAGCCTTGCGCACAGTCAAAGAAATGGGAGAATCCACCCGCGGCAGGAAGGGCGACGTAGACTCGCTCGCGGCGACAATTCTTCTCCAACGAGCCCTTAATGTTCCGAGCTGATCGGCGCTCCGCGCTTGTCGCGGCGTGCCTGTTCGCGTTTGCGTGCGCGGGTCAGCCGCACGGAGCGGCGACGCGCGTGATCATCCCCCGCGGCGCCAGCTTCGGACAGGCGGCAGACTCTCTCGCGCGCACCGGGCTCATTGGTTCGCCGAGGATGTTCCGCCTCTACGGCCGTCTCACCGGCGGTGATCGCAACATCAAGCCGGGTACATACCTGCTCAAGCACGGCACCCCGTGGAAGGACATCGTCGGTGCGCTCAACGGCGGACACGGGCTTGTCAACACGATCACGATCCCCGAGGGCTACAGCCTCTCGCAGATCACCCCGCTTTTGGCGAAGACGCTCAAAGTGCCGGCGGAGTCGGTGCAAGCCGCCGTTCGCGACACCGCGCTTCTGGCAAGACTCGACATCCCGAATCCGACTGTCGAGGGATATGTTTTTCCCGATACGTATGCGTTCCCGGTGGGGACTACGGCGCGGCAGGCAGTGCGCGAGATGGTTTACGCGTTCGAGCGCCGCTGGAAACCGGATTGGGACGCGAGTCTTGTGGAACTCAAGATCAATCGCAACGATCTCGTGACGATGGCATCCATCGTCGAGAGAGAGGCCCGGCTGCCCGAGGAGCGCCCCGTCATCGCGGCGGTCTACTACAATCGTCTGCGCAGGGGAATGCGACTGCAGGCGGATCCAACGATTCAATACGCGCTTGGACACCACGTCGGACGAGTCCTGTACAAGGATCTGGAAGTCGAGTCGCCGTACAACACTTACATACACAAAGGCCTTCCGCCGGGACCGGTTGCGTCTCCCGGCGCGGCGAGTCTTGCGGCGGCGGCGAATCCGGCGAACGTCCCCTATCTGTATTTCGTCGCGAGCAAGGATGGGCACCACGAATTCCGTATGACGCTCGATGAGCACACGACTGCCATCAGGCAAATCCGCGCCACGATGCCGGCGAAGAAGCCGGTACCCAGGATGCTGGCGATGGCCTCGACATCCGGTCGAAGCGAAGCCAGCGGATCGACCAGGATCTCTCCGCGTGCCACGAGCAAGACTCCGGTAAAGACCGCGAGCAAGTCGACCACGAAATCCACCGTCACGTCCGGCAAGTCGACGCCCAAGAAGTCCACCAGCCACACATCGAGCACGAAAAAGCGCGCTTCCAGCAGGACGACGAGCACGAGCAGATAGCGCGAGATGCTCGATCCAAAGATCCTGCGTCTCGTCGCCATTACGGACGACGCCGAGGATCGGCGCGCGACGCTGGTGGATCGCGTCGCAGCGGCAGTTCGGGGCGGCGCGACGAGCGTACAGGTGAGGCTCAAGGGCGCGACGGCACGCGAAGTGGTTGAGATGACGCGATCGATCATGAGCAGAGTATCGGTGCCGGTCATCGTCAACGACCGCGCCGACATCGCCCTCGCTGCTGGCGCGGCCGGGGTTCACGTGGGCGAAGCGGATCTTCCCGTCGCGGCCATTCGCAGATTTGCGCCGGCCAATTTCATAATCGGGGCATCACTCGGGAGCGACGCCGAGCTGCCGAACGCGAAGGATGCCGATTACGTCGGCATCGGACCCGTCTACGGGTCGGACTCAAAGAGCGACGCCGGCTCGGCGATTGGCGTCGAAGGATTCAAGCGACTCGCGTCGCTGGTGGAGCACCCCACGCTGGCGGTGGGCGGGATAACCGCCGACCGCGCGCTTCAGATCACGGTCGCCGGAGCGTCGGGAGTCGCCGTCATCAACGCGATATTCAAGGCTGAGGATCCTGAGAGCGCGACCCGAGCGATTGCGGCTGCCATCGGAAAGTGACGTCGGGGGCGCGCTGACTCTCTCCGTGCCGCCTGTTCGCGCGCTTCCTCTGCGGCATGTTCGCCTGGCGCATCGCGTGCTCGATTTTGGCACTTACGGGTGGACTCAGAAACAGATCGACCAGCTCGGGGTCGAACTGCGTTCCTTTTCCTTCGGCGATCGCGCCGGTGGCTTCCTTGAAGCTGCGAGCGTGGCTGTAGCGGCGGCGGTACGTGATCGCATCGAAGCTGTCCGCGATCGTGACGACGCGGGCGGTTAGCTGAATTCTCTTCCCTCTGAGTCCGCGTGGATAGCCGGTTCCGTCCCAGCGTTCGTGGTGCGCGAGAACTCCCTTTGGGAGGTCGGGATAGAACGGACTGAGCGGGGCGAGCACCTCGGCGCCACGCTGAGGGTGCGTCATCACCGCTCTTCGCTCCTCCGGAGTGAGCTTGCGAGGGTCGTGAAAAATGTCCGTCAGCGCGCCGTGGAGCTTGCCGATGTCGTGAAAGAGGGCAACTCGCTCGACACTGTGCAGGGTGTGCTCGTCCAGTCCCGCCGCTTCACCAAGTATGAGCGCATAAACCGCGACACGGCGGACGTGGGCGCCGGTATCGGCGTCGTTGGCATCGATCGCGTTGAGCAGCGTCTCCAGCGTGGCCGCGCTCAGCCGCTCGGCCAGTGTGCGCATCCTGTGCTCGCGGTAAATCAGCCCGGTTGCGGCCGCGCCAGCCGTGAGCTTTAGGATGTCCTTCATGTTTATGGCTCTCGCAAGAAATGTACGTACCAATGGCTGCATAGTCTGAAAGCATCAGTCGAAGGCCGCAAGACTGGCCATTGAACCCGAGACACTGGCCAGAATTACATTCACGCATGACAGTTGCGCGCGTGAATGCTAAGGGAGCACGGCGGTGGCTGAGTGGCCATCCCTGGATCTATCGCACGGACGTGACGGAGCGGCCGATGATGGATGCCGGCGCGGTTCTCGTTCACGACAGTCGCGGCAAACCAGTCGGCTGGGCGCTCTGGAGTCCGCTCTCGGAGATTTCGCTGCGGCTGCTGGACCGGGATCCGGATGCGGTGATCGACCAAGCGTGGTGGGACGAGCGCATCGCTTCCGCAATCGCGCGACGGGTGCCGCTCGAGGATCACACAAACGCAATCCGCCTCGTGCACGGCGAGGCCGATGGATGTCCATCCCTCGTCTGCGACCGCTACGACGAGTGGCTCGTGGTGCAGTTCATGAGTGCCGGGCTCGAGCGGTTCAAGGAGGAGATACTCGTGTCGCTGCGCTCGCTTGTCGAGCCGTCGGGAATCCTGGCGCGCAACGACGTGCCACTGCGCGCGAAAGAGGGATTACCGCGGGAGACGGTAGTCCTGCACGGTGACGTCCCCCGCGAAATCGAAGTGCACGAGTACGGCGTGAAATTCCTGGCCGCACCCTGGACGGGACAGAAAACGGGCGCGTTCCTCGACCAGAGAGAAAACAGACATTTCGTCGGGACGGTGGCGCGAGGCAGGGCACTAGACTGTTTCAGCTACCACGGATCGTTTGCGCTGCATTTGGCGAAGAGAGCAACGCACGTGACGGCGCTCGATTCCTCAGGTCCCGCTCTCGTTAGAGCCGCCGAGAACGCTGCGCGCAATTCGCTCGACAATATCTCGTTCGTCGAAGCGAACGCGTTCGATTATCTGCGCGAGAAGGAGCGCGAAGGAATCACCTTCGACACGATCGTCCTCGATCCCCCGGCTTTCGCGAAGACCCGCGCCGCACTTCCGGGAGCGATGCGCGGGTACAAGGACATCAATCTTCGCGCGATTCGTCTGTTGGCTCCCGGCGGGCTGCTGTACACCGCGAGCTGCAGCTTTCATCTGACCAGGTCGCTCTTTCTGGAGATGCTGCAGGATGCCGCGGCGGACAGCGGGAGGCGCGTCGCGATCCGCGC
>DATHGO010000089.1:0-8944 GCA_035317585.1 Gemmatimonadaceae bacterium
CCAGCCAAGTGCCCACAGGACCAGCAGCATCGTCACCCGATAGTCGAAATTGAACTGGTAGGCGAAGCACCGAACCAGGACGACTTCGAGAAGGATCAGCCAAATCCCCCGTGTGAAAAGGAATCGCGACAGCTCACCCGGCGACTTCCGCCGCAACGAGAGATACGCGCCGGTGCCGGTGAGCAGGAAGAACACCGGCGCGCAGAAGTGTGTAACCCACCGCGTGAGGAACAGCGCGGGCGTGGTGCTGGCCATGTCCGTGGGATTCTGCCCGGGCATGCCGAAAAAGTCACGCGTGTGATCCAGCGCCATCAGGATCATGATCACGCCGCGGACGACGTCGACCGATTCGACGCGGGCGCGCAATGTTATTTCGCCTGCCAGCAACTTTTCACGCGGTACGTGCCCGCGCGCTTCAGCCCGATCTCGATGCGAGGAACACCGGCAGCAACGCTCCAACCACCCAGGTGATCGCCGCGGCGATCGCGGCTTGCTGCCTCGGGATCTTGCCAACCACGTGCAGCCCGATCGCCAGCAACACCGTCACCCAGATAGTGAATACGTCAACACGGGCGGCGAGCGCAATCGTTACCGCCGACGCGGTGTCTGGATTCATGAAACGCGCGAGGTTGAAGCCGACGCTGTTCGTGGCATTGAGCTTTTCCGGACTCATGATCAGGCCCTGGGCCGCGTTCGTGAGGATCTGCACGATTCGCGGAACCTCCGAGTACGTCGCGATCATCATCGCCGCCGCGAGGGATTCCTTCGCATCGAACAGTTTTCCAACGACCCAGAGAATGAGGCCCGTGCCGAGCACGCTTATCGTGAGAAAGACCGCGAAGATGACGGGGCCGATCATCTCGAAGAGGTTGCGCGACGACGCCATCTGTTCTGCCGTGATATTCGGATTCTTCCTCATCGCCGCCGCGGTTTGCCGCGTGAACTCCGCGTCGAAGATCGGCTGCATCGCATTCTTGGTCACGAAGACAAGAACCGTCCCGACGACCACCAGAAGGAGCAGCGCTAGGCCGAACTTTCCGTCGCTTCTCCTCGCGAACACGGAGGACGGCGCATAAAAGATGTCCACAAAGTCTTCCCACAGACCCGCTTTCGCGGGCGAGACATCTACTTCCTTAACCGCGTCGCCATTACTGCCCATTGACTCATCCTCGCGATTGAAGACATTGGTCGGACCAGATTAGTACGAATTTCTGTTCCCCTCCACAAGGAACTGACATGCCATCGGAAGCGAGCCGTCCTCACCCGCTGGTCCTCGAGCCCCTGATACATCCGAAGGAGAAGATCTATTTCGCGATCTGCGTTCTCGTTAGCCTCGCCGTCTACGTCGGCCTGGCATTGACCATACTCAACGGCGGACCGATTGCCGGCACGCTGATTACCTATCTCATATTCGGCATCGTCGCGTTCTTCGTCGTTCACGGCCTCCACATCGGTCACGTGCGCGGCAACGGAGTGCGAGTCTCGAGTCGTCAGTTCCCCGAACTGAATGCGATGGCCGACCAGCATTCACGTAGACTCGGATTGGACGAGACCCCCGCGATCTTCGTTCTTCAGTCTGGCGGAGTCCTCAACGCATTCGCGACGCGATTCCTGGGTCGAAATTTCGTGATCCTCAACTCCGATGTTCTCGCGCTTGCAACGCAGAAGGGCGAGAAGGCCGTGAGCTTCGTCCTCGGCCACGAGCTCGGCCACGTGCAACGCAAGCACATGACCCGCAGAGCGCTGCTATATCCGGCTATGGTGTTCCCGTTTCTGAGCGGCGCCTATTCGCGAGCATGCGAGTACACGTGCGATCGCTTCGGCAACGCGCTCGAGCCGGAAGGCGGCGTGGACGGCCTGCTGGTCCTGGCGGCGGGACGCGACCTCTACACCCAGGTCAACTCGGCTGAATACAGCGGTCAACGGGAGACGGAAACTGGCTTCTTTGTAAGATTCGCTGAGATCCTGTCGACGCACCCAAACCTGCCCAAACGCGTAGCAGCGCTCGATGCGGTACGTAAGCACGCGCCCATGGCAGCTCGCCCCCTGATGGGCGAGACCCCCGCGATCAGTCCGACCTAGCCCGCGGGTTTGTGCCTCTCGGTGTCGGTTATCAGCCGCGCTCCGTGCTGATACGTGAAGTACGCGTACGCCCACTCAAACAACACAGTGAGGCGATTCCGGAAGCCGATGAGATACGTGATGTGAACTAACAGCCAGAAGAACCACGCGAACCGGCCCGAAAATCTGATCCAGCCGAGATCAGCGATCGCGCGATACCTGCCGATCGTCGCGAGATCGCCCTTGTTCCGGTAACGGAAATTCTTCCGCGGCTGGCGCCGCAGCTCGCGGACGATGTTCTTGCCGGCAGAGGCCCCTTCCTGAATCGCCGCGGGCCCTACACCAGGAACCTGCCGGCCGTCCTGAACCAGCGCCGCCAGATCACCTACTACAAAAATCTCGGGATGGCTGGGTACGGACAGGTCAGGACTCACCTGGATTCTACCCGCGCGATCCAGCGGACCACCGAGAAATCTGCCGACGGGCGAAGCCTTGTTCCCCGCCGCCCAAAAGGTGTTTCTGGTGCGGATTTGTTCCGCTCCGATGTGGACGCATTCCGCCTCGACTCCAGTGACGGCGGAGTTGACTCGCACTTCGACCCCTAAATCCTTCAGGTCGCGACTTGCACGCGCAGCCAGGTCCTCGGGGAATGTCGGCAGGATACGCGGACCCGCTTCGATCAACACAACGCGGGTTTTGCCCGCATCAATTCTTCTGAAGTCTGGAGCGAGTGTTTTCTTCGCGATGAACGGCAGCGCGCCCGCCAGCTCGACGCCCGTCGGCCCGCCACCAACTATGACGAATGTCAAGTACTCCTGACGCTCATGCTCGTCGTCGGATTTTTCCGCGAGCTCGTACGCGAGCAGGAAACGACGCCGGATCTCGGTGGCGTCCTCGATCGCCTTGAGACCGGGTGCGTACGGCTCCCAGTCATCGTGCCCGAAGTAGGCGTGCCTCGAGCCTGTGGCGACGATTAGATAGTCGTACGGGATCTCGCGCAGCTCTTCATCGACGTGAACCACGCGTCGCGCGGGATCGATCTCACGCACCTCTGCCATCAGGACTTCAGTGTTCTTGTGCCGCCGAAGAATCCAGCGAATCGGCGCAGTGATCTCGGTCGGCGCCAGCGCTGCCGTCGCCACCTGATACAGGAGCGGCTGAAAGATGAAGTGATTCGTCCGATCGATGACCGTCACGTCGGCGTTGGCGCGCTTGAGCGCCTTCGCGGCGGTGATCCCGCCGAATCCGCCGCCGATGATTACGACGCGTGGCCGCGCGGGCCGACCCGGCTGGTCAGGCAAGTCTCTCCTCGAACGATCTGGCGGCAAGCGTCATGAGAAGCACCAGAAAGATCAACAACACACTGTACGCGGCCGCGGTTCCGAACGCCAGAGCACGGAGCTGGGCCAGAATCTCCATCGAGATCGGACGATTGGAGTGCGTGTAGAGGACGACGCTCGCGACAAACTCGCCGACCGCGGTCACGGCGGCGAGCAATCCACCCGCCACCAGTCCGGGACGTGCCGCCGGCAGAATCACGCGCCGCATCGTCATCATCCAGGAAGCGCCAAGCCCGCGGGCGGCGTCTTCTAGCGACGCATCCATCTGCCGAAGCGAGGATTCAACGGCCGAGGCGACGAGCGGAATGTCGCGGATGAAATAGGCGAGCGGCAATATCCAGAACGTCCCGACCAGCAGCACCCTGCCGGTCAGCAGGTCGTTGCGGTTGAACGTCGCGGCGAGACCCAGTGCGATCGCGGTCGCCGGAATTGCCCACGGAAGAGCGACGAGAAGCTCGAGCAGCCCGCGTCCCCCAAACTTGCGGAGCACAATCAGATATCCCGCGATGAAGCAGACCACGAGATTCGCCGCCGTCGCGATGAGTGCCATTGAAACACTATTGGTAATCGGCTTCCACAGCTCGCTCTCGGAGAAGAGCCGCCGGTAGTTTTCGAAAGTGTATTCGGGCGGCAGCACCTGCGTGGTCCAGGCTCCGTCCCGCGCAAAGGAGACGAGGATGACCATGAGGTGCGGCAGCACGAGCGCCATCACTATTACCGCGGACGCAATCGTCGTCAGAATCTGAATGCGCCGCGAGCGAATCGTCCGCCGCGCGCGTCCACCCTTGCTGGCGAGGGTGTATTTCCGCTTTCTGTCGAGCCAGCGGAACAGCACTAGTCCCGCGACGGCACTGAGTGCGAGCACTGTCGTCTCGACGTATGCCAGACCCATCGCTCCATTCGTTTTCGAGGCTAGAATCTGCGTCGAGAGAACACGCAGTCCGCCGCCGAAGACGTACGGCGCCGAAAACGACCCAAGAGCGTTCATGAAGACAAGTAGCGCTGATCCGGCCACTGCCGGCATCAAGAGCGGCAGTGTCACGCGCCGCAGTCTATGCCACGTATTGGCGCCAAGCCCCGACGCCGCCTCGTCGAGCGTCGCATCGAAGCGCTCGAGTCCGGCGGAGACAAACAGAAAAACGTAGACGTACATCGTGTAGGCGTGGACGAACACGATCGCGCCCACTCCCTTGAGGCGCCACGGTGCTTCCGCCATGCCGAGGGCGCGCTGCACCACGCGCGTGACGAGACCGCTCTCGCCATACAGAAAGAGAAATGCGATTACGCCAACCAGTGGCGGGAGCGCGGCGGGAAGTGTAGCCACCGCGCGCAGCAACCGGCGACCGGGAAACTCGAATCGACCCAGCAGAAACGCGAGCGGAACGCCGATCGCCAGCGAGGCAAATACCGACGCGACCGAAATGACGATGCTGGTCCACAGCGCTTCGCGGTCAGCCGGGCTGGCCGCGAACTCGCGCCAGTGACCGAGGCCGTTCTCGAAGCTTCCGGCGATGACCGCCGCGTTCGGGAATACCACCGTCCAGAGCAGGAGAGCCATCACCGGGAGCGCGATGAGCCAGCTCTGCCGGCGGGATGACGTTTTCACGCGGGCACCAGCGGAAATGGACCCTTGAGCGGCGAGACAGAAACGTTCTCGTCCTCGCGCGCTTCTCCCGATTGCAACTCGACATCGACGCTGATGCCGTCGGCGAGCTGAACACGGTACACAACTACGCCGCCCGCGAAACGGCGATTGGTGATGCGTCCACGCCAAGCGAGAACTCCGGGACTTCTCGAGAGCTCCAACGCATCCGGCCGCAGCACGACGAACGCAGTCTCGACGTGGGGAGGCGCTCCGTTCGGACGGGTGACGTTGAGATCGCGCGTCACGCCGCCGATGGTTACTGTTGCCATGTTCCCCTTATCGATGGCGGGCACGATCCTGCCCCTTCCGATAAAGGCCGCCACTTCGCGCGAGACCGGAGCGTTGTACAGCTCCTCTGGTGTCCCGACCTGAAGAAGCTTGCCCTTTTTCAGCAGCGCGATGCGATCCGCGACCGCGAATGCATCTTCCTGGTCGTGTGTCACGAACAGCGCCGGCACTCCAACCCTGCGCAGCATCGCGCGCAAGTCGTCTCGCATCGCGTGCCGCAAAGTGGGATCGAGATTCGATAGCGGCTCGTCGAGCAGCAGCGCCCGAGGCTCGATCACCAGCGCACGCGCCAGCGCAACGCGTTGCTGCTCACCACCCGAAAGAGATTGAATCGCCCGGCTCCCCGCGCCTTCGAGTCCGACATTCGCCAGCGCCGCGCGTGCGCGTTCCAACCGCTCCGCCTTGCTCACGCCACGCGCTTCGAGGCCGAACGCGACGTTGTTCTCGACCGGCATGTGCGGGAAGAGAGCGTAGTGCTGAAACACCATTCCGAAACCTCGGCGCTCGGGCGGAACGCTCGTGATGTCCTTTCCGCCGAGCGTGACCGTTCCCGAGTCCGGAGTCTCGTAGCCGGCGGCCATGCGGAGAGTCGTCGTCTTGCCAGAGCCCGATGCTCCCACGAGTGCCAGCAGCTCGCCCGGACCGACCTCGAACGAAACATTGTCGACCGCGGTGAACGTGCCGAAGCGACGCGTCACGCCATTGAGCGCGAGAGCTCCGCTCCCGCTCTTGTCATCACGCCCTTCGCTGCGCGCCTGCGGCGCGGCGGTCACTGTCTCTGTCCGCGATTCCTGATGTTCGCGTCCCAGTACTTCATCCATTCGTCGAGGTGCGCGGCCATCAGTTCGCGATCGACCGGCATTGGCTTGATCTCCGCCATCGCCTCGCGGATCCATGAAGGAAGCTTCGACACCGGAATGTCCTTGCGCGCTGGAATGCGGAGGAATGAATCGGCGGCCGCAATCATCGCTTCAGGCGTCGTCACGTACTCGTAGTACTCCTCGGCCTCCTTCGGATGCTTGGAGCCGCGCACGATCGCGATTCCATCCACCAGCAGCGGAGTACCACTCGTGGGGATGACGTACTTGATCGGAATGCGAGTGCGCTGTTCCAGCGTAGCGAAGTCGGGCATGTCCCACATGGTGACGACGCCCTCCTGCCGCCCGAGCTTCTGGTAGAGAATCGTCGGGTTCAAAACGTAGTCTCTCGTATTCGCATCCAGCTTCCGGAGCCACTCATAGCCTGCATCCGGTTTGCCCGTTTGCGCAATCGATCGAGCCATTATTGCCCCGAAAATCGCCCGCATGGTACCCGATGCGATCGGGTCGCGGATCAGAATCTTCCCCTTCCATTTGGGATCGAGAAGATCGTCCCAGTCCTTCGGCGCGTCGGCATCCTTCACCGCGTCGCGGTTGTAGCCGATGACCTCGGGGGTCAGGTATGTCCCATACCAGTTATCACGCACTTCGCGGGCATCCGGGTCGATGGCCGCTGCCCACGTCGGCTTGTAGGGCTGCAGCAGATCTTCCTTCGTCGCCCGATCGAACGCTTCCGCCGGCGCTCCGAACCAGACATCCGCCTGCGGATTCGGCTTCTCGGCGCGCACTCGCTCGAGAACTTCCTGCGAGCCCATGTCGACCCATTGGACGTCGATGTCAGGATGAGCTTTCTCGAATCCCTTCTCGAGATACTCGAGCAGCTCCTTGCCGTGTGGGGAGTAGACGATCAGAACCTTGCGATTGTCCGAGCTGCACGCGGATAGCGCGAGCGCTCCAATGGTGGCGAGCCACGCCGCGGCCTTCATTTAATGGTGTTGCCGCTAAGCAGGTTCGCGAAGATGCGCGCGCCACCGGGCACCCCGGCGGGAAGTTGGCGAAAGAGCGCAAGCGGCACATAGATGTAGGTCCCACGCCCGTACGGTGCCGCGAGAATGGCGGCACGATTCGGCTGCTCTCCCGGATCGCTCATCGCGAGCATCGTGCGATAGTGCGAATCGAACGTCGAAGGCATGTACGACGCCCGCTCCTGCACCCAGCCATTGAAGTCGGCCTGAGTGATCTTGTTCGGCGCGTTGAGCAGCGGCGATTGAGGATCGGTGAAGGTCACCGGCGCGTTCTCGTCGGTGACGCGCTCCGCCGGCTGCTTGAGCGTGATCGGGTAAGGCATGATGCCGGGTTGCTGCATCTCGCCTTGCCCATACTGAACGACGAGACGACCACCGTTGCGCACGTATGCAAGCAGGTAATCGTTGTTGCCTTCGAGCGTCTGGCTCGCCTGGTACGCGCGCGGCCCTACGACGACGGCGGTGAACCGACTCAGGTCAGTTTGCGGAAGGTCATCCGCATCTACGATCGTGAGCGGAACGCCAAGCTGTTGAAGCACCGGCGCGACATTGTCCCCGACTCCGGGGACGTACGCGACGTTGAGCCGGGCGGGGAGAGCCACCTCAACGGCGTTGACGCTGATCGTCGACGGTCGATAGATCCGCTGCGGGTTGATGTGCGGATACTCGATCGGGATATATCCTGTTTGGTACGTCTTCCTGTGCGCGGCAGCGGTCGCGGTAATGTGGTGCGTTCCGCCGGGCAGCGTTCCCTTCACTCTGAAGATGAGTGTTCGCGTCGCGCCCGGCGTCATGCTCACCGTGCGAGCCGTTGAATCGGCGGAGAGACCGCGCGGCAACGCGAGCGTGACCGTTACCGGCGACGGGTTGCTCAGCGCGGAACGCAGCGTCGCCTTGATCAGCTGATTGGTCGGGACGTTTGCCCGAATCATGTCGGTCGTCTGATCGAGGGTAATCGAGATTCCAGGCGCCACGACGAGCGGGAGTTGAACATCGCCGCGAACGCGATCCACGTAGTGATACACGATTGGAGCGGCAACATCGGAAAGCGTTCCCTGCGTAGGCGTTGAAACCGTCACATGCGCCCACTTCTGTCGTTCCCTCTCATCCTCCGACATTCCGTTGATACGCGGCGTGAACAAATCACCATTGCGGGGTTCAGCGAGCCACCAGGGCTGGGTTATCTCTGCCCCGACAAAAGATTGAGTCCATCGATAGCTGGAGTCCGGCAGCAGTGTCGGAGGAAAATGTATGGTTCCACTCTCGATGTGAACCGGTGTGCGTCCACGATTGTAGAGTGTCATCGTGATCTTTGCCGTGTCGCCAACAGCCACCGCCTGTCTGTCCGCGACCGCCTCGAGCGCGATTGCCGGTGGAAGCTCCGGCGGCGCCAGGCGACCGTCCTGCACCAGTAGCCGCGTTGTGTCCAGACCGGCGAAGATCGATTTCTCTTCCTTCGCCGGCGGTGCGGGAACGCGGGAATCCTCGCGCGTGAGGTAATCCCAGACGACGCCCTTTCGCCGCAGCGTTCCCTGCCCCTGCGATTTGTGCTGCGAGCGGCTGTCCGCCGCGATCTCCTGATACGACAATCCGAGATTCGGATCGTACTCGCCGACATTGATCGCGATCGTGCGATCCTGTGGCGAGAACCGCGCGAGTCGATAAAACTTCAGCGGTGTCCACACGGCACCAAAGTTTTTCACCGGAAACCGCACCGTATCCGCTGCCATGTCGTACGCCTGCCTGGCTACGATCGCAGAGACCTGA
>DATHGO010000090.1:0-3604 GCA_035317585.1 Gemmatimonadaceae bacterium
AGTGAGCGTCGTTGCCATGCCGGCTGCATCCGGGTCGGATTCGGCGCGCTCCTGAATCGCCTCGTGGCACCTCTTCGCGCCTTCCTCCAATGCCTGGACGAGGTCGACCCCTTCCTCATCAAACCGATAGTAGCAACGAGCTCCCTCGGCGATGTATCGCGTGACCACCTCGAGAGCCATCCGGCTCGCCTGCTCGCCCTTCAGCCCTCCGCCCACGCCATCGGCGACCATCATGAACGAAGCGACGCGCTCCTCTTCGAGCGGGAGCTGTTCGAGTGGTACACTAGACTGTCGAATGACGATGCGCTTGCGGAGGGAACCGATAACGAAATGATCCTGGTTCTCGGCGCGAACCTTTCCGCGATGGGTGATGCCGTAAGCGTCCAACTCGTCGTCGCGGGGCTTGCGATGCATAGTCTCCCCCGGAGCGACCTCTTGCGCTTGAATCATGGTGCCTCCCACGCAGCGGAGAGATGCTGCGGGTGCTTCAGTGCCTATTTCTTTCCTTCAAATACGAGACCGCCAGTATGGAGCTTCTATTCCCGAAACGAACGGGACGAGCAAACTCGTCCCGTTCGATCCGGCAATCCCTACGCCGAGAAAACTTAGAAGCCGTACCTCACTCCAACCTGTATTTGCCGGGGATCACCAAGCCCATTGCGAATCGTCCCGTCAAAGTTGAATAGCAGCGATGCCGAAGATGGATCACGGAAATTGTCGCGATTCAAAACGTTGAATACCTCAACCAGCGCCTCGAACTGACCTCCGCTTCTGAAGCGGAAGGGGCGCGAGAGTCTGATGTCCCAGCTCGCGAACGCATTGTCCCGGCGAATGGTGTTGCGCAACAGGATCGTTCCGGTCGGGATCGTTCCGATTTTGCAGATTCTATCCGCGGGTGAGGTCGCGCGTATTCCGCTCGGCGCGTTGTTGACGCACTTCTCCGAGGTCGGCTGCGCCGAGTAGAAGGAGAAGCGGGTGTTGCCGTAGATATCGAACGGGAAATGGTAAAGCGCCCACAGGTTCAGGCGATGACGCTGGTCGCGATCGCTGTAGTTGTACTCGCGATCGAGCCGGTTCGCCTGGGCGTAACGGAAGCTGAATGGATCACGCTCGTTGTCGTCGTCGGCCTTGTCGACCGCCAGCGTGTAGTTCGCCTGGTACTGGAAATTGGGGTCAGCCACCCTGCCAAGGCTGAACGTAACTCCCTGGTAGCGTGACTTGGCCGAGCTTTCGACAGTAGTGAGAACGCCGACCCCATTAGCGTCAGCGGCACCATTGAGTCCGCTGGTCCAAGGCGAGCCGAACACCGCGTCGTTGCGATTGACGAAGCGTGTGAGATTGTCGGTCCGCGCGTAGGTGTAAGCTATCGACGCCGCGAGTTGATAGAGTATCTCGGCGTCGTAGCCGATCGATGCGCTTATCGTGCGCGGATTCTTGAAGTCCTTGTCGAAGACGAAGATGTCCGGGCGGAACGGCGCACCGGCAGGCGCGGGCAGCAGTGAGTTGTAAGCAGGCGGTGGCCCGAGGACGCCCGTGAGTGCGCTGTTGCGGAAGATCGTCTGACCGATCGAGCCGTTGGTGCTGCGCGCGCTGGCGAGGTTCAACCCGGGAATGCGCGCGTAGTAGAGTCCCGCCGCTGCGCGCACGACATTCTTCCCGTCGCCTTTCATATCCCACGCGATGCCGAGTCTGGGTTGGAACATCTTCAGGTCAGAAGGAATCTTCCCGTTGGATGGGAAGGTGAAGGTGCCGCTGCCATTCGTCACCGTCTTCCCGATGAAGCCATTGAAGAAAACCTGCGATGGTGGAGTAATCGGATCGGGCTCCTTCTGTCCTTCCCAGCGGAGGCCGTAGTTGACCGTGATGTTGGGTGTGGCTTTCCAATTGTCCTGGATGAACACCGCGAAATCCTGCTGCGGAATCACCTGCGTTCCGGAAGCCTCCAGCGAGAGGCCATTCACTCCCGCCTGCTGGAGGTAGAGCTGTACCGGGCCCGTAATCGTAGCAGTGGTGTCCGCGCAGCTGCCCGTGATCGACGGCGGACCCTTGCTGCACTCGACGTATAGGTTACCGAACTTGACGTAATTCTCGAAGCTGGTCACCGAATTGAAGATGAACCGCCCATTGCCGAAGCCGATAAAGGTCTGGTGCTCGGCAGTCCTGTTGTACTCGAAGCCCGTCTTGAAGATGTGGTTTCCCCTGACCCACGAGACGTTGTCGAGCGCCTGAACGCGGGTGTCGTACGATTTCACCGGAATGAAGAATGGCTCCCCGAACCGGAAGCCAGAAACGAAGTCCATCCCCGTATCGGAGAATGGGCGGCTCTGTCCCGGTATCTGCGGTCCCGCATAGGAACGCGGCCTGTCCTCCCGGGCGAACTGGAATCGGAACTCGTTGTCGATGGTGTTGGTCAGGTGCGACACGAGGCTTCCATTGACTGCGTTAGAGAAATCCTTCTCGATCGCGTTGGAGCTGCGCGCCCAGGTGTCGACGTCGAAGGTGCCATTGTCCTGTTTCGAGTTCGTATAGTTGTACTTGAGCGAGGCGTTGTGGGTCTCGTTGATGCGCCAATCGAGCTTGACTAGCGCGACCTGCGCATCGTTGGTGCGACTGATCGGCCCGAAATCCTGAGCCAGCACTCCGCCAAACGCGGTGGCCAGGTACGTCGTTAGAGAGTCGAAGGCGGGACTCGAGGGGCGGGTCTTCTGTTTTACCTCTGAGTAGATCTGCTGGTCGTAAGCGATAAAGTAGAAGAACTTGTCCTTCACAATCGGCCCACCGAGTGTCATCCCGAACTGGTGTTGCCCGAAGTCGGGCTTGAGCGTGAGGTTCGCGTGCGACGCGTCGGACGAGAGCGCTCCGTCCTTTCCGAAGTAGTGCAGCGTGCCGTGCATGTTGTTGGTGCCGCTCTTCGTGATGACGTTGACGAATCCGCCGCTCGACCTTCCGAACTCGGCGTTCGCACCCTGCGCGACCACCACCATCTCACGCACGGCGTCGAGATTGAACGTGAATGGCGGACGCTGGCCGCCGCGCTGCTCGCCGAAGAACGGATTGTTGAAGTCGGCGCCATCGACAGAGACGTTGTTGTGGATGCCACGCTGTCCGCCGACGCTGAGCACATCGCCATCAGGACCTTGTGTGACAGCGACGTTTGGCGTGAGGAGCGTGAGATTCAAATAGTTGCGCCCGTTGTTCGGAAGCGCGCTGACTACTTCCGCGGGCAGATGTGTTGCTTCCGCCGAGAGCGTTGGATCGACTGTCGGAACCTGAGCAACGACGGTGACGCCAGCGAGCTGGGTCGTCGTGCGCGCGAGGATGAGGGGAAGATCGACCGTCTGGCCGAGGGTGACGGCGACGTTCGACTTGCTTGTCGGAGAGTAGCCGACCGCCCTCGCCGAGACGTTGTAATTGCCGAGCGGAAGAAGCGTTGTCACGAACACGCCCTCGTCGCTGGCTTTGACCGTGCGCGTGTAGTTCGTCTCGGTATTGCGAACCGTGACGAAGGCGGAGACGGGCTTGCCGCTCGAATCGGTGGCAACGCCGCGAATGACGCCGGTGGTTGCCTGCGCCTGAGCGTGAAGGAGTGTTGGAGTGAAGGAGA
>DATHGO010000091.1:0-4946 GCA_035317585.1 Gemmatimonadaceae bacterium
TCGGTGCGCTGTTGCAGGTCGCCGTGGCTCAGCTGAACCGCGTGCCTGACGAGAAGCCGCAGCGGACGTCCGACAGCCCGGCCGGTGCGCATGACGATCATGACCGCGAGGAGCGTCGCCACGAGGATGACCGATACCAGGACGCGAGAACGCGCGGTCGCCTGACCGCGGAGGTCGGACGACATAGCGGCCAGCTGCTGCGCGCGCGAATGCTCGAGGCCCGTCAACTGCTCCAGCAATCCCGGCACCATCCTGCGGGCCTTCTGCGCTTCTGAATGCGCCTCGTCGAGCCGTCCGAGGTCGGTCAACCTGTGCGACAGCGCAAAGGACGCCTCAACCCGCGCGAGCGTGGTGTCGATCGCTACCGTGCGAGCGATCTGCTCGCCGAGCAGATCGGTCCGGGTGCTGAAAGTCCGGTGCAGCCGGTGCGCTTCCCAGCCAAGGCGACGGAAATCCCCGTCCGACTTTGCGTCCTGATCGCTGAGGTAGGTGTTCGCGGCCTGAATTTCCTGCGTGACGACGTTGGAGAAATCCGACGCCTGCTTCGCGTCCTGCTGTGCATCGGAGAGCGTCTCGGAAACCCGATTTGCCATCTGGGTCATCGAGATCCAGCCCACCGCTCCCGCTCCCAGAAGCAGCAGAATGAGAAACGAGAAGCCGACCGTCAGGACCTGACGAATCGTCTGGAATTTGAACTGAAGCTTCACTTGGCCTCCGCGATGGTCAGGAGACCGGCGTGGGCGCGAAGGACCCGGAAGCGTATGCCCACGGGATCGCCGGTGTCCTCGAAGAAGGCAGGGCCAGTCAATCCCGCGTAGGCGGTCTCGCGATTCAGAGAACGGAGGTAGTCGCGAATCGCTCTGCGATCGGGCCCCTTTTCCCTGAGTGCTTGCGCTACGAGTTGGGTCGCGTCGTATGCGAGCGCCGCATGTGCGTCAGGAACAGTGTTGAATTTCTTCTTGAATGCGGCCACGAACTTACGCGCGGCCGGCGAAGGATCTTCCGGGGTGAAGGACATCCCGACGTAGGCGCCTTCCGAAATAGCTGTGTCGGCGAGGATTCCCTGCCATCCGTCGCCACCGACGAAAATCGGGTTGAATCCCTGGCGCTTTGCTTCCTGCAGAATCTTGAGCCCAGATTCGACGCGGCCCGCCACGAACACGATCTTCGGCTTCCGCACTTTGAGATAGGCTACGTAAGGCTCCGCCGTCGTCAGATCCGCGTTGATGGGATCGAGACTCAGGATGTCGCCATGGAAGGAGCGGCGGAAGGAATCGGCCAACCCACGGCCGTAGGTGTTGTTTTCGTAGAGTACTGCCACGGTCGCCGGGGAGCGCTGGCCGAACTTCGACGCGAAGTTGGCGAGCGCGATTCCGTTGAGTGAATCGCTCGATATGATGCGGAAGACCCAGCTCGAGATGCCGGTGAGGTCAGGGGACGTGGCGCTGGTCGCGACCGCGGCGAGGTACCCATCGTAGATGGGTGCCGCCGACAGCATGCCGGACGAGTTGACGTGGCCGATTACCGCCGAGATGGCCCGGGTGGATACGAAGTCCTGCGCGATCTTCGCGGCCGTGGGTCCGTCACCTTCGTCATCGCGCAGCATCACCCTGAACAGGTGACCATTGATGCCGCCGGCTTTGTTGATCTCCTCGGCTGCGAGCTCTATGCCCTGCAGGTTCTGAAGCCCGTAACCCTGCTTCCAGGGCCCGGCTGCTCCTACCAGGTAGGGCGCCTTGCTCCCGGCGCATGCCGCAAGCGCGAGCAGCGCGATTGATGAAACGACTTTCGACGACAAATTCCCCCTCCCCTCGGTTGGGGACTTTATGTCCCCCGAATTGACGAGGTCCGCGCTCGGGCGGTCACTCATTTTCTCTCGAAAGAGAGAGCCACCCGACCTCCGGCGGCGAGTTGAAGTCGGGGAACTACAACCGACGACTACCGGCCGGGGGCGGTGAGCTTTGCGGTTGGTGGCTACGGGCGGGCTTAAGTGCAGTAGGTCCAGCACGCAGCCCCTGGCTGGCCGCCCAAAGCCTGGCCGGTAGTCGTTAGTTGCAGTTCAGGTAGCGTCGGCCAAAAGCAAAACGCCCTGCCAGGTGGAGCGTCCTATAGGTAATCGGCCCGATCCGGGCCTTTGCCTGGTGCTCCTTCATCGCTGGACTCATGCATCTGCGGTCAATCGTTCTCACTCTGACAGTTCTGGCGGCCGGCGTTCGCGCCGGCGCGCAGGACGTGCGCGTCGAAGTCGTCGAAGCAGCTACGGGTAAGCCGATTGTGGGCGCCAACGTCGCGCTCCTCGATTCGGCGCAAACGATCCCCCTCGGTGGCGGCTTCAGCGATCAGAGCGGGCGCACCGACCTGCGCGCTCCTTCGAGCGGTAACTATCGGGTGCGCGCGGACAAGGTCGGATTCGACACGTGGATCTCGGTGCAGCTCCGCCTCGGAGATCGGCCGGTCATTGTGCGTGTCGGAATGACGCCAACGAGAATTCCGACGTCGATAATCCCCCGGAATGAGACGGCCTGCCAACAGCTCACCGGTCCCGGAACTCCAGCGGGCGACGTGTGGGTGGAGTTGAAGAAGGCGTTGACCGCCAGCGCGGTTACCGAAGCTCAGGGCCTGGTACCTCTCGACGTCGATCTGTACGAGCGCGTGCTCGATCGAAATCTCGCCGTCCTTTCCGAGCGGGCCGAGCAGCGCACCAAAGTGTCGCGCCGGCCGCTGACTGGCATCTCGTGGGATCAGATCGATTCCAGCCGTCGCGGCCAAACCTCAAATAGCGATGTCTATCGCGCCCCCGATGCCGCGACGATTCTCTCGGACCAGTTCGTGAAATCGCACTGTTTCGCGGCCATTCGTGGTTACGGGCCGGAGACGGGATTGGCCGGTCTCGAGTTCAGGCCCGCCAGAATTGGCGGGCAACCGGAGCTCGCCGGAGTGCTCTGGCTCGATCCAAGAGCGAACGCGCTTCGCTCCCTCAGCTTCGATTATGTGAACCTGCCGATTCCTTTGCGCATCGCGAGAACCACGGGGCGCGTCGAGTTCCAGCAGCTGCCGGGCGGACAGTGGATCGTTCCGCGCTGGTACATCAGGATGCCGCGCGTCGCGCGAGTGACATCGACCGATGTCCGATCGCCGTCCACCTCGCGCGACAGCCTCATCGGGTATCAGGAAGTCGGAGGAGCGGCGCGTCCGACCGGGACGGCGCGCGTTTCAACCGTCGGCTCTGCGTCAGCCGCACCAGCGAGCGCACCCGCCGCCGATTCGCCAGCCGAGAATCAGTCGATGGTCACCGGTATCGTATACGACAGCACCAGCGGAAAAGCCCTGGGCGGCGTCCAGGTCTCGACCCGCGACGGGCGGTTCAAGACGCTCACGAACTCCGGCGGAAGGTACGAGCTAGCGATTGATGGAGCGTTCAACGACACACTCGTCTTCGAGCATCCGCGCCTTCGGCTACTCCAGATCGCGGAGCGCTGGCAGCCTCTATCGTTGCCGAGCGGATCGCGCGCGCAGGCGTCGGTGATCATTCCATCGTACGGATCGCTGCGCAAACGCATTTGTGGTCAGAACGAAACCGGGACCGAGTCACAGGGACTCATGGCCGGTTACGTGCGGGACGCGGCAGGAAAGCCGCTGGCGCGGGCTCACGTCTGGGCGACGTGGCAGATTCTCTGGGTGGAGCAGAATGGCCGCCTGGTTTCCACCAACCAACAGCGGACAGTCGAGGCGGACACCAACAGCGATGGATCCTACCTGATGTGCGGATTCACGCGCGGGGCGCAAATCACGGCGAAGGTGGGAATAGCTGGAAAGAGTACGGTGCAGGAGAAGCTTGCTTTTCCCGCCAGCATGGTGCTCGAGCACGACTTTCAGTTCGGTGCGCGGTAGGATTGCAACTGGAACTGCAACAGAGAGAAGAGAACTTCGAGAAGAGCTAGGTGGGAGGAGCGAGGTGCTAGGCATGAGGCAGGAGGTAGAAGCGCCACGAGTCGGTTTTACCTCCTACCTCGAACCTAGTACCTCGCACCCCCTACCTAGCTCTTCTCGAAGTTGGTCTTTTCAGTCCCCAGTCGGAACTATCCCCGCCCCCTCCACCATCAGAATGATAGCCCGCTCTGGCGCGCGGGTTCGGTGGACGACTCCCTTCGGCACCACGAATCCCTGGCGCTCGCCAAGCTGCACGGTGCGTCCCTCGAGATCGATCAGAAACATTCCCTCGACGACGTAGAAAAACTCGTCGAGGTCGTCATGTTTGTGCCAGTGATACTCGCCCTGCATCACACCAAGCCGCACGACCGAGTCGTTGACCTTGCAAAGCGTCTGGTTGTACCACTGGTCTCTTACGGCATCGACGAGCGCGGGAACGTCGACGACCTCGAGCGGCGGATAACGGATATCGAGGTGCGTCGCGTACGGGAAATTTTGCGTCATGCCTCAAGAATGTGGCGACCAAATGCCCGAACGGAAGCCCAAGCGAGCCTCAACCCGTAGACCGCAGCGCCGTAGAGGGCCGTGCAGACTAAAGTCTTCGATCTGCTAAACCATTTTCATTTTGGCGCTGTCTCATTGTCGATCCCGTTGTTACGGCCTCCCCCGTCCACACGAGGCCTACGCCAAATCACATCATTATGAAGACCCTCGTCCTCTTCAGTCTGATCGCCATCCCCGCTGGCGCTCTGGCGCAGATTCCCGCGCCGCCAGAGAGTGCGGCAGTGCGCGAATACGCATCCAACACCTCGGGCAAGTCGGGCATCGACGGCCGCGATATCATCTCCCGTGCAACCGCCACGTCGGCGATGGCAAGCCGCGCGACCACCGCTCCGGTTCTCGATGGAAAGACGGATGATCCCGCCTGGCAGAACGCGCAAGTGATCGATCAGTTCCTGGAGTACGAGCCGAAGAAGGGCGCCGAGACGCGCTTCAAGACCGAAGTGCGCGTGACC
>DATHGO010000092.1:0-3659 GCA_035317585.1 Gemmatimonadaceae bacterium
CCGCGAAGCGCTTCCTGGACCGAGGATATCTGCGTGAGGATGTCGGCGCAGTACCGGTCCTCGACAACCATCTTCTGAAGACCCCGAATCTGTCCCTCGATACGGCGAAGGCGTTTCAGGTTTCGGGATTTCACTTCCGGATCTACGCCGATTGCTTTTCGCGAGCCGGCCGGCGCTTCGTGAACCGCGCAGCCGCATTCCGCGCCGTCTGTCGCCGTTACGTTGGTAGCTCCCTTCGCCTTCGTGCTCATCTGATCTCCTCGCTGTCTCAGGCCAGGCGGACGTTGCGCAGACGCAGACTGTTCGTGACAACGCTCACTGAGCTCAGCGCCATCGCGGCGCTGGCGATGATCGGACTCAGCATCAATCCGGTCACAGGGTAGAGTACGCCGGCGGCAATCGGTATCCCAATCACATTGTAGACGAACGCCCAGAACAGATTCTGTTTCATCGTCACCATCGTCTGGCGCGAGAGTGAGATGGCGGTCGGAACTCCGCGCAGATCGCTCCGCATGAGAGCGATATCGCTCGCTTCAATCGCGATGTCCGTCCCCTTGGGCATCGAGACTCCGACATCCGCCTGTGCGAGCGCCGGTGCGTCGTTGATTCCGTCGCCGACCATCGCCACTACCCTCCCCTTTTCCTGGAGCGCACGAACTTCCATCACCTTGTCCTGCGGCAGCACTTCCGCGACTACCCGGTCGATTCCCGCCGCCTTCGCCACCAGCTCGGCGGTCGACTGCCTGTCTCCCGTGAGGAGCAGCACATCTATTCCCATTTTCTCGAGCCTTTCGACCGCCTCGCGCGATGTGGGGCGGATGGCATCCGTGACGACGATGATCGCGGCAAGCCGGCCGTCAATCGCGACGAACAGCTCGCTGGCACCGGGAACTGCTCGCGCCGTGCCCGATATTTCTGCCGCGGTACTCACGTCGAGCCTCAGCTCCCGCATCAGTTGCGCGTTGCCCACCGCGACCTTGCGGCCCCCAATTGTCCCAGTTACTCCACTGCCTGTGTGCGACTGAAAGTCAGTGACGGGCTCGAATCGAACCCCTCTCTCGCCGGCCGCCCGAACAATCGCGGCCGCGACGGGATGCTCAGAATGCCTCTCGACCGACGCGGCAGCGGCGAGAGCCTCAGTCTCCTCCATCGAACCAATCGCGATCACGCGTCCGACGGAAGGAACTCCTTCGGTGACGGTTCCGGTTTTGTCGAGGACCACCGTGTTCACGTCACCCGCGCGCTGCAGGATCTCGCCACCTTTGATCAGCAGCCCAAGCTCGGCCCCGCGGCCGGTCGCAACCATCACCGCGGTGGGAACCGCGAGTCCCATCGCGCACGGACACGCGATGATGAGCACGGAAACCGCGGCTGCGATCGCGCGAGGCAATGCGGCGGTGTCGGCGAGAAAATACCAGGCGAGAAATGTTACGATCGCGATCGAGACGACCACCGGAACGAACACGGCGCTGACTCTGTCGGCCAGGCGCTGAATCGGCGCCCGGGAGCTCTGCGCGTCCCGCATCAGCTTCACAATACGCGCGAGAACGCTGTCCGCCCCGACGCTCGTCGCTCGATATCTGAACG
The DNA here is from genome assembly GCA_035317585.1 of Gemmatimonadaceae bacterium. Taxonomy (GTDB): domain Bacteria; phylum Gemmatimonadota; class Gemmatimonadetes; order Gemmatimonadales; family Gemmatimonadaceae; genus UBA4720. The sequence goes on from DATHGO010000092.1 coordinate 1,588, forward strand.
CGCCAGTCGTATTGAGAGTCCCGCCCACGACCGCTCCGCCAACCGTCTTCGCCACGGGAAGCGGCTCGCCCGTCAGCATCGACTCATCGACCTCGCTCGCTCCATCGATGATCGTCCCATCGACCGGGATCCGCTCGCCCGGGCGCACTACGACGGTATCGCCGGATACCACCTGAGCCAGCGGCTTTTCGATCCAATCGCTTCCTCTCTCCACGCGCGCAGTCGGGGGCAGAAGCGTGACGAGTTTCCTCAGCGCGTCTGAAGTCTTTCGCCGTGCGCGAGCCTCGATCGCTCGGCCGGCGAGGACCAATCCGATGATGAAGATCACCGCTTCGTAGTAGACGTCCGGCGCGATCCCGTTTCGCGCGAAGAGACTCGGCGCCACGGTAGCAACCAGGGAGTAGATGAAGGCGGAGCCGGTGCCGAGCGCGACCAATGTGTTCATGTCGGCCGAGCGGTGGCGAATGGCTCTCCAGGCACGGCGATAAATATCGCGTCCGGCCCAGACGAGAATTCCGCTCGTGAGCGCGAGCAGCAAGTAGTTGACGAGCAGATTCCCCATAAGAAGCATGGAGAACAGCATTGCGAGCGCTCCAGCAAGAACACTGACGGTCGCTTTGAGTGCCAGTGAGCGCGCCTCGCGCACCTCGCTTTGTTCCTGGGCGGGATCTGCGCTGAGCGAACTTTCCTCCGCCGCGGGTAGCGCGGCGTCGTAACCGGTGGCGCGCACGGCCTCGATCAAGTCCTGCGGGGTAACTGCCGCCGGGTCGTACCGCACGGCGGCGCTCCTCGTGACCAGATTGACCGAGGCCTCTATCACGCCAGGCTCGGCAGCAAGCGCGCGCTGAACCCGCGCCTGGCACGCCGCACACGTCATCCCGCTTACGGGAAACGAGATCGAGTTTTCCTTCTCAGCTGCGAGCGCCGTTGTCACTTGACCACCCCCATACACCTAAATCTATATACCCCCCTCCCCTATTCCAATGGGCGCCGTTTCCAGCTATGCGGAGGCGGAAACGTCGCTACAGCGGCCTAACCAAGCGGAAGCATGTCTCTTGCGTTGTGATTGGGCTGCGTCGCTAGGCTCTTTTGAGAGGGTGGAATGGCCGTATCGCGGGAATCGATTTCCGAAAACGCGGATCTTCAGTTCGAGAATTGTACGCTTGCCAAGGCGCTCGCCGACAGAATGCGCTCCAGCAGTGAGGATCTAACTCGGCGGTGGCTCGACCGAATCGGCGCGCGAGTAAGACTCGACCCCAACCGTGTTTTCCCCACCGACGCGCTTCTCGACCATATGCCGATTCTCATACTCGGCATCGCCGACTATATCGAGAACCCCGAGAAAGTGATTCTGTCGGAGGTGCCGATCGTTGCCAAAGCTATGGAGCTCGGCGAGCTTCGGTTCTCGCAGGGATTCGACGAATACGAGCTGCTGAAAGAGTACGAGATCTTTGGCGGAATTCTCTTCTCGTTTCTCTCGCGCGTTGTCGACGGAATCGAGGAGCCGTGCAGCCGGGGCGAACTGCTGGCATGCGCGCATCGCCTCTATCTGGCCGTGGCGCTCATCGAGCAGGCGACACTGACACACTATCTGAGCCTCGTCAAGGAACGGCTGAGCGAGCGCGACCAGCGACTTCGGGGCTTCAATCGCGCTCTGAGCCATGAGCTGAGAAACCTGATCGGGACGATCGCGGGCGCGGCGGAGATTCTGGAGCTGGGCACGTTCTCGCCGGAACAGCAGCGAGCCATGACGTCCATGATAGTTCGCAACAGCACGAACATGAAGGTGACCCTCGAAAACCTCGTCGAGCTTTCACGGTTGGACGAGGATGTGCGCCAGTCGCGCCACATTCCCCTTCGCAGCGCCGCGGCAGAAGTGGCGCGCCAGCTCCGGGAGTCGGCGCGCGCCCACGGCGTCGAGATCAGACTTGCGGCGGATTTACCGGCGATCGATGTCAGTGCTGCCGCGTTCGAGCTGTGCCTGTCGAACCTTCTGGCGAACGCGATAAAATACTCCGACCCTGCCAAAGACAAGCGGTGGGTCGAGGTTCGCGCTCATGTCGCCGCGCCCG
>DATHGO010000093.1:0-3586 GCA_035317585.1 Gemmatimonadaceae bacterium
ACGGCCATGGTGATCAGCAGGCTGAAAAGGGAACCCGCCGCAAGAAAACCGGCGAAGACCAGGATCGATGTACGCGCCCAGGGGCGCAGGCGGAAAAGCCCGACGGAAGTCCAAATGCCAATGCCGGCGAACGCGGCGAACATCACAGCACCCGCGATAACAAACTGAGCACTGTTAGGCGGTTTGGACTGCGGCGTCTCGATGAACAGGGATGCGACCGAGAGCACCGCGAGCAGCAGCGTGAAGATGCTTCCGAGAATCGCCACTATCCCGCTCGCGATGACGCCGACAGGCCTGCTCATGCAGAGAATCTATTTCTTTATTGACAATCCGCTTAGGTCTCGAATTTCTGACCACGTTATCTACGAGGCCTTTCGTGGTCGGCCAAGACTTGGACGCCTACTGATGCACAGCGTTTGGGCGTCGATAGTCTGATTATCAGTACGCTCGTATTCCGCATCTAGTAAACGATGATGTCCCCGATACCTTGGTATGTATGATTGCTTTCAGGTGGCTCGTTGACGCCTAACCCACCGATTCGGGTCGGCGTGATTGGCTTCGGTTTCGTATCGAAGACCTTTCACGTGCCGCTGCTCAAGGCGACAGACGGCTACAAGATCACCGCGGTGTCGTCGAGCCATCCCGCGGATGTGTTGGCCGCCCTTCCTGGTATCGATGTCGTCTCTGATCCGAACGCGCTCGCGACGCATCCCGATATCGACCTCGTCGTGATTGCGAGTCCAAATGAAACTCACGCGCCGCTCGCGGAACTGGCGATGCGCGCCGGCCACAATGTCGTGGTGGACAAACCGTTCACGATTACCGTCGAGCAGGCGAGACATCTCGCGTCGGTCGCGCGGGAGAAAGACGCCCTGCTCTCGGTTTTCCAGAACAGACGCTGGGACAGCGATTTCCTCACGGTGCGGGACGCGATTCGGCGGGATCTCACAGGACGGATCGTTCTGTTCGAATCCCGCATCGATCGTTATCGCCCGGATGTCCGTGATCGATGGCGCGAAGTTCCTGGTCCGGGGGCGGGACTCCTCTACGACCTCGGCCCCCATCTCATCGACCAGACGCTGCTGCTATTCGGAATTCCCGACAGCGTGCAGGCGACGCTCGCCAAGCAGCGCCGCGGCGCGAGAACCGACGACTTTTTCCAACTCGTGCTGCGCTACGGCGAGATGGTCGCGACGCTCGAGGCCGGCTCGCTCGTGTCGGGCGGTAGCGCGCGCTTCGCCGTGCATGGCGAAAAAGCGAGCGTGGTGAAGCAGAAGCCGGATATCGAAGAGGATCAGCTTCGCGCCGGCGTGTTGCCAGGCTCTCCGGAATGGGGGATCGATCCGGACGATGCAATACTATATGATGGGGCCACCGGTGATACGCGCACGTTGAAGACGGCGCGCGGCGATCAGCGCGGATACTATGTCGCGCTGCGCGAAGCATTGCTCGGCCGAGCGGCGAACCCAGTACCGCCGGAGCAGGGCGCGACGGTGATGGGAATCATCGAGGCGGGCTTGCGCTCGGACAACGAGGGACGACGAGTGACCCCCGACCTGACGAAGGAAGAGCGCGCGGCCTGGGCCCATTGAGCTGCTAAACTGCCTCCCAGAAACGGCTGTCGCCCGTTACCACCCAAGAACGGAGAGAGTCTTTATGACATCCTCTCCCTCTGAGGTCTCAACGATGGGCAAGCCCCTGGTTCTGCTACTCCTCGTCTTCTGGATTTTCCTCGCTTACCGCGCACTCGAGCGCGGGGACATCGCCTTGGCCGCTCTTTTCGGCATTGTTGGAGTCTCCCTCACGGTCTACCGGCTCCGGAGTCGCTCCAGCGGATCCTGAAGACCGCGGGACGAGCGCTGCGACGTCGGCGCTGCGCGATCGATACTCCCTGGCAGCCAGCAGAAGCGCATCAAGTGTTACACGCAGCCGATCCGCAATCTTTGGATCGGCCGCGATTTCGTCAGCGGATGCCTTCCTTCGCGTGAGCGACAGTTCCACCGGCGCCTCCGGGATCGGCACGGTTGACATGGTGCGAAGTGTCTCGAGCAGCGACGCGTTGGCGTGCGTCGAACGCGATAAGACATTGAGCAAAGCGACTGGCTTCCACAGCATCCCAGGCGCGCTCACCAGCCAATCGAGCGCATTCTTGAGCGTCCCCGGAACGCCGTGCGCGTACTCAGGCGAAGAAATCAGCAATGCATCGGCCGTATTGATCTCGGCGCGGAACGCTTCGACGCTCGCGGGCAGGACGGCTCCTTCCACATCAAGGTCAGGATTGAAGTGCGGAAGGTCGGCGAGACCGTCGAATATCCTGATGCGTACCGACGCCGGCGCGAGGATCGCGCACGCGCGCAGCACTTCCGTATTGGACGAGTGAGCACGCAAGCTGCCGGAGATGGCGAGGAAATTAGAGATGGTGCTGGTCTTCCAATCAGGTAACAATCGGAAACTCGTCACACCGTCGCGCCGACGCGCAACGCTGTTCGCCGCCTGATCACTGTACGACGTTGGAGCCGCTTCTGCCCGGGTAAATCGTGCAGTGGTACCGATAGGTTCCTGGAGCGCTTAAAACCCGCTGCATCGAAACGCGCGCGTTGATGCCGGGAATGTTCGCGGGAGCGGCAACGCCGGATGTATCGAAGGCGTCGTGCCCGCGTGTGCCGAAGGCGAAGGTCACGTTCTCGCCGCATGCGGCCAGAGCGAGAAGGCCTTCGGGGGTGATGCTCAGGGTGCGTGACATTGAAATCGACCTGCTTTGCATTCGAGTGAGTGACGCTGGTGAACGCACGCAAGTTGGGTCGATTTGCCGCCGATGTATTGAACATAGGCGGGACAAGCTTTTGAACGATTCTGCTATCAGAGGGGGACGCCCTACCCTTTAGGGTGACCCACCTCGGGAAGCGATCGGCCGAGGAATGCTTCGACCGGCTGCGTGTCTCCGTCCATCCGCATGTCGTCCATCAGATTGATTGAGCGCGCCTGCTGAAGCGCCGTCGCGACCGGCACGTCGCGATACTGGATCAGGTACGCAGCCCACATGTGACTGGCTCGCCAGGCGATCGTGCAATGCAACAACACTTTTCCCTTGGCGCCAGTCATCGCGGCCGCGAATGACTTCACCGCAGCGGGCGAGTACGGGAATTCCGCGTTCCCTCGCACCGGAATGTAGACGTACTGCATCCCGAGATCCTTGACGAGCGCTGCCTCATCGAACGGGACGCGACTCGACATTTCTTCGGGAGTCCGGAGATTGACGACCGTCGTCACGCCCTGTCCACGAAGGTCGCGCAACGCGCGCTCCGTTGGCTGACCGCTGATGAACACGTCGTCGCCGACGCTCGCGAATTTCTCCTGGAATTGCCCGTGCGTATCGAGCGCGACGGGAGCAGGTACGTCGCCCGTCGGCCGCGGACCTGTAAGGCGCTGAGCGCCGCACACGGTGGGAGTCACCACCGACATCGCGGCGAAGGCTGTCAATGTGATGATGTTAACGCGAGTCATTTAATCCTCCAGTTGTCGCGGAATCTCGAAGACGTGCATCGGGACACATCGACGCCACAAGGCTACAGATCCGAGTGGCCGT
>DATHGO010000094.1:0-9297 GCA_035317585.1 Gemmatimonadaceae bacterium
GCGCGGCGTCCGGCTTCGTTGAGACGATCGGCCCAGCGGCGGTAGTCGTCGAGCGTGGGTTTGTCGCTCGGGATGCTCGCGAGGACCAGGTACTCGTGGCCAAGTATCTTTGCCGTGTCGATCTGGCGATCGAGATCATCGAACGACTCGCCGCTCAGGTGCGTAGATGGCGCCCGCAGCCCGTTGCGGTCGAGAACGGCTCGCAATCGTGCCGGCGGCATCCCGAAATTGTTCATCGAGCTGAGGAGCTCGACGTCGGTGTAACCAATTTTCGCGATATCGGCGAGCGTGCCTTCGAGATCTCGGCGAGCGTCATCACGCAAAGTGTAAAGTTGAATACCCACTCGACGGAGACGGCGCGGTGTCGCTGTCATGCTGCCCGCTTTCGGAGCGCAGGCGAGCTGCGGCGCAACTGCCGCGAGCCCGAGAGCCGATATAAAAGTGCGTCGGTTCATCATTGCACGCGATCCGCGACAATCGCGGTTCCGTAACAGAGGACCTCGGTCACGCCCTGCATCACTTCGGTGGCGTCATATTGGATTCCGATCACCGCCGTGGCACCAAGCTCATGTGCGTGCTGCAGCATCAGCTCGAAAGCTTCAGCGCGCGTTTTCTCGCACAGCTCCTCGAACAGAGTGATGTTCCCCCCACCCAGAGTCTGGAGCGATGCGCCAATGGTTCCGAATATGGAACGGGATCGCACTGTGACGCCGCGAACGACGCCCAGCGTTCGAGTAGTACGGTAGCCTTCGATGGCGAACGCCGTAGCGGTCATCGAGTGCGTAATGGGTCGCACGGTCATGCAAATCCTCCATGACTTGGGTTGTCAAGCGCGTAGCGATGCTCCAGAGTAAAGGATATTCTTTGTGGCGAATAAATGACAGACTGACGCACCGGCAGGCGGAAAACATCACTCCAGGAGACGCCATGACGAAGAGCAGCCTTTCGCGACGGGAATTTCTGGAAATGAGCGCGGCGGCAGCGGGAGGATCGGTTGCAGCGAGAAGCATTCTCTTGAGTCCGGAACCGCTCCAGGGCTCCACGAGTTCCGCTCCCAGCGACACTATTCGCTTCGGCATGGTCGGCGTCGGCATGCAAGGCTCCGGGCTGCTCGGCACATCCATCACGATCCCGGGAGTCGAATGTGCCGCGGCCGCCGATCTCTACGATGGCCGGCACACGCTCGCCCGCGAAATCGTGCGCCCCGATCTGCCCGTCACCCGCCGCTACCGCGAGCTTCTGGACAACAAGAACATCGACTGCATCGTAGCGGCGGTGCCCGATCACTGGCACCGGCAAGTGGTGATCGATGCCGTGAGCGCGGGGAAGGACATTTACTGCGAGAAGCCGATGTCGCACAGCGCGGCCGATGGCGTCGCGATGGTGGATGCGGCCAAGAAGAGCGGCCGCATCGTACAGATCGGATCGCAGCGCGTCAGCTCCCAGATCTGCGCGAAAGCGCGAGAGATGGTTTCGCAGGGGATGCTCGGCGATCTCATGCTCGTCGAAGGATGGCTGGGCCGGAACGATCCGACCGGAGCGTGGCAATATCCACCGCCGTTCGATCTCTCTCCTCAGAATCTCGATTGGGACACATGGCAGGGGACCGTGCCCAAGCGGCCGTTCAATCCTCTGGTGTTCGCGCGCTGGCGCTGCTGGAAGGAATACGGCACCGGGGTCGCGGGAGATCTGCTCGTGCATCTGATCAGCGGCATGATGTTCATGCTGGGAATCAATGAGCCGCCGAAGCAAGCGTCTGCCGTTGGTGGGATCCGCCACTGGAAGGACGGTCGGAACATGCCGGATGTGCATTCCACTGTTTACTACTACGGCGAGCTTCCGGTTTACATGCGGCTCAATCTCGCAACCGACATGCCGGAGACTTATCGCATTCAGGGATCAAAGGGGCTTCTGGAAGTGACCGGGACGAGCCTCACCTACTCGCCGCAAAGCGGCAAGGATTCGTACCCGAGTTACTATACCGGCAGCTTCCCGCGCGCCATGCGTGAGGAGTACCTGAAGAAATGGCACGAGGAGAACGATGCGAGACTGGCGCGCGAGGCGATGGCAGAGACCTCGCTGACTTTCAGCGGGCCCCACTTCGACGACATCAGGCCGCATCTCTCGACTTTCTTCAACGCGGTGCGATCGCGCAAGCCGGTGGTCGAGGACGTAATCTTCGGTCACAACGCGGCGCTGGCCTGTCACATGGCCAACGAGTCGTACTTCCGGAGAACCGGAGTCACCTGGGACGAGGCCACGAAGACCATCAAGGGCTGACTCTGGCTACGACGAGAACGACTCTGCTAAGAGCTACGGCTCATGAATTCCCGTCAAGGTAGTCTCGCAGCCACTGCGCGAGCGCGGCGAATTCCATCTTGCGCCGTTGAATCTGTTCCGGTCTTTCGCCGAGCCAGGCAATGAGGCCCTCGTTTGCTCCGTGGGCCCAGCTCTCCAGAATCCTCAGCTCGAGTCCGCTGAAGTATTGAGTAGCGTCCCCACTTTGCCAGTCAGCCCGGGTGCGTCGCTCGAGGCGAGTCGCCAGCTCCGTCACTTCTGCTCGTTGATCCGAAAAAGTGCGCGTCCACTCGGCGGCATTGGGGAACGACACCGCCAGCTGCGTGCGTTCTCGCTTTGCTTTTTCCTTTGCTTCCGCGAGAGCTTTTTCGTTGAAGGGAGCCTGTTCCGCAACCCATTCGGGGATCCGCTGCAACGCCCGCTCCAATGACGCTCCAGCCCAGTTGAGCGCGGCAATGCCGTCTCGAATCACACCTGGATAATCGCTCGGCAGCATCGACTACCGCGTTACGCGGTGCTACGGTCGCCGGATTGGTTGGAATTCCCACCGAGACGAGCCAGGAGGAATCCGGCACCGAACATGACGGCTCCAGCCACGAGGGAGCCGAGCGCAACCGTGGTCATCGCCGGCAACTCCAGACGAGTGTCGCCGCCTTGCCTGGCGAAAAATGCGAGGACGACGATCACCGCACCAAACGAGAGCAGAATCCCGCCAATGCCCATCAAACCCGCAGCAAATCCTGAACGCATCGATTCCTCAGTTGAGTACGCTTAGCCTGGTTAGTAATCGTAGTCGCTCCACAATCCTTCCGCGAGTCATCAATCACTGAAATGCGTTCATTGTGTAAGACGCTCACTGTTTTGTCTGAATGCTGGACCACCGATCCTTTCTCTCGCGCCTTCGGGAATGCCTTTCACCTTACTGGCCACGTTCCCGCAGGAATGCGGCGAGGTTTCTCTCCGCTTGTGAGCGTACTCGCTTCCTTACGAACCCCGACCAACCAAGCAGCCATCCTGTCGGTCCAAGCGCCTGACGCGCCCAACTCCAGAAATTGAATCTGTCGCGGTGCCGAAAGATCTTTCCGTCTCGGAACTCGAAGTCGGCGTCGATCTTGTTGTGAACCCTGCGGCCCGTGGGGGAGAAAGTGTACCAGGCTTCCCAGTGAGCGTGCCCGTCTGAATCGTCGGCCGCGATGTCGCGGAACTCGATCCTCAGATCCTTGCCACGCTCGCACAGCATCTGCCACATCCCTGCCGCTCGCGCGCCCTCGAGATCGGTGAAAACCTCGTCCGAAAACTTGACGGAGGGATGGTAGCAGCCGGCCATGCCACGAGCGTCGCGATTTCCAAAGGACGTGTAGAAGTTGCGTATCAGCTTGACGTTTGGGTGCACGATTCCTTTCACGTTCGCTCTTCTCTTGTCGCGCTGCCAGCCCCGGGCTACCATTCAGCCATGTGCCGCGAGGGCGGCCAACGGTCCGCGTAAAGGGTTCAACCCGCCCTGTCGTTCTTGCATAACCTTCTATTCCTTGCCCTCTCCGCGGACGACGGGCGGCATGAAAGGGCTCGTCCCTTTCCAGGAAAGGAAGGTGCCTCATGTCCGAACAGACCACCGGGTCTGCGTCCGCACCGTTGTCACTCCCGGACGCCCCGAACCTCGACTGGCTCCGTAAGCAGGCCAAGCGCCGGCTCGCCGAGCTAAGGCAATCGAGTCCGGCCGCAAAACTCGCCGACGCCCAGTTTAATCTGGCCAACCAGTACGGATTCTCCAGTTGGCGAGCGCTCAAAGCGCACGTCGATTCACTTTCCCTGGAGGGTCAGCTATTTGCCGCAGCGCGGAACGCTGACGTTCGCGCCCTCGCCACCTTGCTCGACGAACACCCCGACAAACTGCACGCGCGCGAAAGGCCGTACGAGTGGTCGTTGTTGCACGCAGCCGCACATGCAGGTCACCTCGCGAATGTAGACCTGCTACTGGATCGCGGCCTCGACGTGAACACGCGGGAGAAGGGAGACAACAGCTACGCGATGCACTGGGCCGCGGCAGCGGGCCACATCGATGTCGTGCGACGGCTGGCCGACGCGGGAGGGGATGTTGTCGGCCACGGTGACGACCATGCGCTGGAAGTCATCGGTTGGACATCGTGTTGGGACGGCGGCGACGACCCCGTGCACCGCGCCATCGCGGAATTTCTCCTCAGTCGCGGCGCGCGGCACCACATCTACTCGGCGATCTCGCTGAACCTGCCGGATGAAGTTCGCCGGATCGTGGCGGCTGATCCGTCAACGCTCAACAGCCGTATGAGCCGAAACGAGAACAATCAGATGCCTTTGCACTACGCGGTGCAACAAAATCGTCCGGAGATGGTTTCGTTGCTGCTTGACCTCGGCGCCGATCCGCTGGCGGTGGATGGTGCGGGCATGCCCGCAGCTGCATATGCGACGGCGCCGGACATGGATCGGCGTGTGATGGAGAAGATCCGCGCCCTTACCTCGTCGGAGCTAGTCAGCGCCGCGCGTGGAAACCGTCCCGCGCGCAGCGGCATGATGGACCTCGTCGCTACGGTGGCTCTCGGTGACTGGGAGACGGCCGCGCGACTCTTGAACGAGAATCCAAAACTCATCGAGCTCGGCGCGCTGCATCTTATGGCCAAGCGCAATAATGTTGCGGCGGTGAGATGGCTTCTCGACCACGGCGCCGATCCCAATGCCCCTTGGGCGCACTGGGAGGCGGAGGTTACACCGCTACATCTTGCTGCCTCGCAGGGTCACGTTGAAATAGTGCGCTTGCTTCTCAGTCGGGGCGCTGATCCGAACATCCGTGACAGCAAGCACGACGCCGATGCGATCGGTTGGGCCGAATTCTTCAGGCAGCCGGACATCGTCCAGATCCTCAAGACCCACGCGATGAAGACGGAACGCTAGCGGAGTTGCCTCCGATCGACGCCACGATTGGTATTCCGACGAACGGAAAATGTCCGATCAGCTGAATCCACCAGCGTACGTTGATCGCCGGTGGTCGGTGGAGGAGAAGGGGGATGACCGCCAGGGACATCACCATCCAGATGAATGGTCCGTACAATGACGCAACCTTGACCACTCCGTACGGAGAGCTGAGAACGCTACGGACCCAGCGCAACCGCCTGACGAGAAACAGAAACACGGCGGACCAGCCAAAGGCGACTCCAAAATGCATGAGCACGCCGATCAATGCTGTTTGGGTACCACCATCGAACGCCTGCTTGCCCAGCAGTGTCGAAGCGACGCCTTGAAACAGGCGCGTCACCGTTGAATGGTAAAACACCGTCGCCAGGATGCTCGAGAAGAGTCCGTCGCTGATACCGGTGAGAAGACCAGCGCGCAGGAGGCGAGACAGGACATTGCGGTTCATCGCGCCAACGGTACGCGCCGCCGGCTCGAAGCTCAAGTGGCTATCAACCACGATGACTTACATTGACACCACGTGGCCATGACACTCTGGATCGACGCCGACGCTGCACCGCAGCCGGTGAAGGAGATTTGCTTGCGCGCCTCTGAGCGCCTCGCGCTCGCGACTATCCTCGTGGCAAATCAGCGGCTCCCGATTCCGTCAGGGTACGCGCACGTATCCGCTGTGCGCGTCGATGGTGGGCCGGACGTGGCCGATCTCTATATCGCCGAACACGCAGTGCCGGGAGATGTAGCCGTCACAGCCGACATCCCGCTGGCTGCGCTCCTGGTGCCGAAGGGAGTCGTCGTCCTTGATCCCCGGGGTGAAGAGTACTCGGCGGAGAACATTGGCGAGCGCCTCTCGGTGCGGAACTTCATGGACGGACTTCGGACGACCGGCGTCGATACGGGAGGCCATGCGGCTTACGGCCCGCGCGAGAAGCAAGCGTTTGCAAATGCACTCGATCGGGCGCTGACGCGCGCGCTCCGTAAGCTCTGATCACGTCGCGACCAAACGCCTAAGCTTACCCGCCGCGGTTAATCAACAATCAGGTACTCACTCTGCACCAAACCGCTCGGATATGTCCTCGTGGCTACGTGTTCGAGCCTAATGTCGCGCGACAGAGAGCCGAATAGGGGAATCCCGCCGCCGAGGAGCACAGGGATGCGGGTGATGATCAAGCGCTGAATCAATCCCGCGCCCAAAAAGCCCTGTATGGTTACTCCGCCATCGATGTAAAGGTGTTTCATGCCACGTTCAGCGAGCCGAGCCACGACCTCTTGTGGGCTACCGGCCATCACATCACACACGGCGCCGTCAGGCACTACCAGCGCTGACGGCGTCGAGGTGAGTACTACTACTTGCTTCTTACCATAGGGCCAGGCATCGAACGTCAAAACTGTCTCAAACGTCTTGCGACCAATGACGATGGCATCCACGGTGGCCATGAACTCGTCGTAACCGTGAGGCTCGGCGTCCACCGGTAGCCAGTCCAGCGCGCCGTCCGGCCGAGCAATGAAGCCATCGAGGCTTGTGGCGATGAATACCGATGCGCTTGGCATCGCCTTAATGGGCGGGCTCAGATAATCGGCCGTGCTTCATGCCCCACGTTCGGACAGTACCTCACCGAGCGCGTCCAGTCGATCCGACCAGTACTGCTTGAGACGGTCTGCTGTCTCGCGGTCAGGCAGCTTGTCGTGCTGCACGGCGACTGAGCTCTTTAACTTTCCCTTCGCCGCGAATCCGACTGCAATAATGGCGCGATCGTCCCAGTCGAGCCGCATTGATTTCGGGGCAGTGGCCGTGCGTATCCTAACCTTTGCGCCGTCCAGCCAGCGGCGGCGCAAGCCCGCGTCCGCCCACGCGTCGAACAGCGTGGTCACGGGCACGTTGAACGTGCGGGACTTGCTCGCCTCATACGTGCCGTCGCGCCGCTGCCCACGCGCGCGCAGCCCCTTGATGCGCTCGTAGCCGACGGTGACAGTTTGCGACCACCACGGGGCGACTTTGTATTTAGTGTTCACCAAAGCAACGATGTCGCGATGCGACATTTGCTCGGCGCCACGGCGGTCGAGAGCGTAGACCCAGCGCTCCCAGGTGCAGCCCGTCTTCGCCTTCAGTTTCTCGTCACTCATGCCCGCGGTCGCAGCGTAGTCCACTGACCCGGTCGCGGAGTTTGGCGTAGCGCGTGGCGCGGCGACCCGGGAAACCGTTGCTGCCTTGGGCTTTTTGTTGATGTGTGCGAGGGCGGCGGTGTAGGCTTCGCCCGTTTTTCTCATGCGAGCGCGAACCAGGCGCTTGAGATCCTTGTTACGTGGCATCGTCAATTCTCCTTTGGATGCACCACGGCTCTCTCCCCAGCAGCGCACCATGGTGACGCAAAGGAACCGACGAAACCAATCCGGGAGTGTGCCCCCCTTTGCCTCTCACAGGACTCCGGCTGGGGCGGAGTCTCAAGAGGTTGGGCGCGGATCGCCGCCCCCAACATCATGGGACGTCGGGGCGACGGCGTCAAGGGATTTCGATGGGGCCGGCCCGCCAACGTAATGGTGGCGCCGAGGCAATCGTCAGGTAGCGCCGACTCGTTGTCTCACAGCTTCGATGTCCCGAACGGGACGCACCTCTACGCAGCCGGTACGCGTCCACGGGAACTCGGCGGCAATCCGCACCGCCTCGTCCATGTTTTCGGCTTCGATCAGGTTGAAACCCGCGAGGAGTTCCTTCGTCTCGGCGAATGGCCCATCAACAACGGTCAGCCGATTCTTGCGGCTGCGCAGGGACTTGGCTGTTGATCCGCTTTCGAGCATCTGTGAGTCAAGCAGGCGGCCTTCCTTGCGGAGCTCGTCCGCGTGCTCCAGGCAACCGCGCATCGTCGTGTCAAACTCTGCGGGGGGCATAGCGTTGAGCATCGTGTCGTCGCTGTAGATCAAGACCATGAACTTCATGCTACATCCTCCTCGTTCGCGATTGGGCCACCGATTACTCACGCATTCTAGGGGAAGGAAAGCGTATTACCAAGCGGTATTGCGTGGCCGCTACGGTCCTCGGCATACCTGCCGCAGAATCGGGTAAATTGAGAGCCTATCGAGCGACGGGGTCCCCACTCTGATCGCCTTCCCCGCGCTTCGATTCGGATAGAGGAGCCGGCACGTGATTAAACGAAGAATCCTGATCGTGGACGACCAGATCGTCGTCGCCAAAGAGCTCGAAGGGCGTCTCACCAGACTCGGATACGAGGTGGCGGGGATCGCGTCTTCGGAAGATGAGGCCATCGCGATGATGGCTGAAGCGGCGCCGGAGCTGGTGTTGATGGACATGAGGCTCCGGGGACACGTGGACAGCGTGGGTGCTGACAACAAGCCTCACCGCTACGGGAATCTCCCAGTCGTTTTCATCATCGGGGAGGAAGACGCGGCAAAGGTGCGACCGCCCCGAGTAACCGAGCCTCATGGTTACCTCGTAAAGCCGTATACGGAGAGCGATCTGCGCCTCAACATCGAGGTGACTCTCTGCAAGCGCGACACGGCGAGAGAGGTACATGAGATGGAAGATCGTTTTTTTGCCGCCTCCATCGACATGCTCTGTTTTCTTGATTTCAACGGTTACTTCAAGCGTATCAATCCCGCCTGGGAGCGAACTCTAGGCTACACCCGCAAGGAATTGATGTCGCGTCCATTTATCGAGTTCGTACACCCCGATGATCGCGAACGCACACTGAAGCAAAACGCACAGGTCAGGGGCGGTGGGCAGGCCCTCGCCTTCGAGAACCGCTATCTGTGCAAGGATGGCTCGTTTAGATGGTTTCGCTGGAATGCGGCGCCGGATTCCTTCGAACGGGTCATCTACTCAGTGGCGCGCGACATTACAGACAGCAAGAAGGCAGAGCAAGAGCGGGAGCAATTGGTGAGCGAGCTCCAGGCTGCGTTAGCCGAGGTAAAAACCCTGCGGGAGATACTGCCGATCTGTTCGTATTGCAGAAAAATCCGCGACAATGAAAACTACTGGGATACCGTCGAGAACTACGTCTCCCGGCACACGTCGACCCTGTTCAGCCACAGCATCTGCCCGAG
>DATHGO010000095.1:0-53540 GCA_035317585.1 Gemmatimonadaceae bacterium
TCGCAGAGATCACTGCAGCCATCCCATTGGGAGACGTGCTTTCCGAACGCCGCCTCTCCCTCGTTCTGCGCGGCGACGCGCGCTCTTTCCAGCGCAGACTGGACCAGCGGCAGGCGCGCCATCGAGTCGCCGAGTGCTCTCAGCTCCCGCGGAGATGCGCGACCAGCGGCTGCTTTTCCAGCCAGGCGCTCGATGTCGCGTACACCATCCAGCGCTTCCCGCATTGCACCGCGAACGAGCGCGTCCCCCAACGCCGCCACCGCGCTCAGACGCGCTTCTATCGGAGCACGTTCGACCAGTGGCGCAAGCAGCCACTGCCGGAGCAAGCGAGCTCCCATCGGCGTAAGCGTGCGATCCAGAACCCGCAACAATGTCCCCGAGGCCTCGCCACCTCGCATCGATTCGACGAGCTCGAGATTGCGCCTCGTCATCTCGTCCAGAGGCATCGTGCCTCCCGGTCGCTCCATCCTTGGTCGCGCGAGGTGCGGCGTGCCGGCAGGCTGCAGCTCGTCCAGATACCTGAGCAACGCACCAGCTGCTCCAACAGCCGCCCGATCGTCCTCAGCGATTCCGAATGACTCCAGCGACTTTACCTTGAAGCGCTCGGCAAGCTGGTCGCGGCCGAGTTCAGGATCGAATTCCCAGCTCTCGCGTTCCGTGACCATTGGGCCTTCTTCACCGATTGGCCCCTTCAACACATTGCTCGGGTTTTCACCGCGAGCCACTATCACTTCACGAGGGGTGAATCTCGAGAGCGCTGACTCCAGATCTTCGGTCCGAACCGCGATCATCCTCAGCTCTCCAGTCGACAAGTCGACTGCTGCTATGCCGACGGAATCGCCCTCGCGGTTCAGGGCGCATAGATAGTTGTTGCGCGTTCCATCGAGGAGATCGTCGGAGTAAGCAGCACCGGGCGTAATTGTCTCAGTGACTTCGCGTTTGACAATGCCCTTTGCGAGCTTTGGGTCTTCGGTCTGTTCGCAAATCGAGACGCGAAAGCCTTGCTGGATGAGCCGGCGGAGATACTCTCCGGCAGCCTTAACGGGAACACCAGCGAGCGGTACCTCGCTCGCGCCGCCGTTATTCCTGGAGGTGAGGGTGAGACCGAGTGTCTTCGATGCTACTTCGGCGTCCTCGTAGAACATTTCGTAGAACTCACCCATCCGGAAGAACAGAATCGCGTCCTGATGACGCGACTTGATCTCCCGGTACTGCTGCATCAACGGCGTTGATGCGGCGCGACTCACCGTTCGGGCGCCCGTACCACGAAACCATCCATGTGATTTGCCTTGATCTTCCTGAGCGCGTCCTCAGCTTCTTTCTCTGTTGCGTAGCGTCCGACCCTCACGCGGAATGGTGCGACCGATCCGTCGACCCGCGTGGCGTAGCCTCGCTTCCTCAGGGTTGAGGTGAGTTTATCGGCTTCTGCTCTATTGGTATAGGCAGCTACCTGGACCGAATAACCATTTCCGCGCGAGGGCGTCGTGCTCGCTTTCGTCACGGCCTTTTCGGCGGCAGCTTTCGGCGCTTTCGCCGGATCGACGATGCTTGGCTTTGAGTCGTTGGCTTCAGTCGGTGGCTTGGGACGCTGAGTTGGCACAACTGTCCTGGGCACTGTCGATGGCGTTGCGACCGGCGGAGTCGTGGTATCGACAGCTCGCGGTTTTTCCTTCTCGGTAGCCACGACTGGAGTCGGAGTCACCGGAGTTGTACTGGTTGTATTGGGGGGCGCACTCTTGGGCGTCGTTGATGCGGTTGCTGGAGTCTTCGGATTATTTGCTGACGCATCCGTCATCGGAGAATTCACCGTTGCTACAGCGACCGGACACCGCTGACCCTGATACTGTATCTGATTCCTCAGCTCAACCTGCGAGGCGTCAGCCTGTGCCAGCGCGTTTGCATTCGCCGCACAGGCATTCGGGATGTCGTTCTTCTCAAAGAGTACTCGCGCCATCCAGTAACTCGCTCTCGCGAGCGACTTGCTCCGCGGATAGTCACGTGGAATCCGTTGCAGGTGGCCGAGTGCGCCGTCGCGATCCCCGCGAGCGAGCTCGAGCTGTGCCAGACGCAGCAACGCGTCTTCGGCCTGGGGAGCGAGCGGATAATCCACCACGATGTGTTTGTAATCGCTCTCTGCATCCGCGGCATTAGCTGCCAGCGTGGCGCGCCAGAACAGCGCCTCGGGATACAGCCGAGCCGTAGGCTGAGTCGCGGCAATCACAGAATCGATCAGCGCCCTTCCGGCGACTCCATTGCCATCACTCACCAGGGTCTGGGCTCTCACGAAAACCGGATCTGTTGGGCGTAGGGGAGCCTGAGCGGCTGCCAGCGTCGCGGCAAATAATAGTGGTACGGCGAAAAGACCTGTCCATCTAGACATCTCACCACTCTCCTATTGACTCATGCAGCAGCGCTTTTGTCGTCGGCTGCGCACAGGCTGAGTACTACCGTAGCCAGTAATTGTTCTTCGGACGAGACTCTGCTCTCCTTCAGCGCAATATCTGCCTCGAGCAGGGAATCGAGTGCGCGATCGAGGGATTCGCGGCTCCAGCGATCCGCGGCACGAGCCCAGACGGCAGCGGCAGATCCCCACGGCCGGCCTGTAAAGGCCCCCGTCGCTTTCAGAAGATCGAAGTATTCCTGGGCTAGGCGAGCTCTCGGGAGGCCTTCATCCAATCTCGAGCGGCCCCACGAGATGGCGAGCATCTGTGTCGCCAATGCCATGACGATTGAAACGCCCGTTGTTTTCGTCTGGGCCAGGACGTGTGAAATCAGCCCGAGCGCGCGAGCGGCGTTCCGATCGGCGACTGCATCGAGGAGATCAGCCTGTGTCTCCCCGCGACGTACCCCGACAACTGCAGCTACTGCTTCCTCGCCAATCTCCTGGCTATGCCCTTCGATGTAGCTCGCCAGCTTGTCCAGCTCACCAGCAAGTTGATGCAGATCGCTGCCAACCGCTGCCTGGAGGAGCTCAATAGCGGGTTCAGTGATCGTTAACCCGAGCTCGCTGGTTACCCTATGTGTGATCCATCTGGGAATCCGGTCGCCGGTGAGAGGATCGAATTGAAGCGACGTGCTCGAGGCCGATAGCACCGTATCTGCCTTGGATCCCGCAGCTCCTGTCATAAGAAGCAGCAAATCGGGCGCGGGGCTTTTCAGATACTGGTCGAGGACCTTCCGCGCATCTTTCTTGAGCGCACCGACGTCGCGAAGTACGATCACCCTTCTCTCCGCCATCATTGGCGGTGTGGAGAGGAGAACTCCAAGAGTCTCGGCGTCGATCTCGCCAGATCGTCTCGTATCCAGGTTGAAGTCCCTGGCTCCGGGATCCAAAGCGGCTTCGATGAGCTGCCGGATCGCGTCGTCCTTTTGATAATCATCCTCTCCCCAAATGAAGTAAGCGCCGTCGAATGACCGGCGCTTAATCGCATCACGGAGAGTTTTGAGAGAGGATGCGGACATCCTCGAAATATACGGCCGCCCTACTTGAGTGCCGATGGCTCTCGAGCGCTACCGCGTGTAGTTCGTAAGCTCGAGCCTGGAGTGCGCAAACCGCACTGGGGCCTGCTCCGCAAACAGCGCCGCGGGCCAGATAGTCAGGCCGGCTGAAACCGACGCAACTATGGCCGGGGTCGAGGTTGTAATTGGGGTAAGCTCCGGCTCCGGCATCGTTGCAACCACTGGAGCCATTACCAGATCGCGTGGAGCATCGGTGTGATGGTACAGCGTTGTCCCTATGTATCCCAGCATGACCGCACTCGCCAGCGTCGCCGCGATTGCGCCACGTCTGAGATTGCGCTGGGTAACGGCTAGCAGATGATCGCTATCGCATTCTCTGAGACGCGCTTCGAGTCGCTGCGAGAAGCCCGCGGACAGTTCTATGGAAGGAAGATTCCTGAAGAGTAAAAGCGCTCGCCGGATCTTGGCATCGTGCTTCGCGCAGCTCTCGCATTCAGCAAGGTGCCGCTGCATGCGAACAAGCTCGATCCCCGCCAGGGTATCGTCTACAAATGCGACGTGCTGATCACAAAACTCGCGACAATCCATGGAGATAGGCTGAGGGTTCGGAACAGGGTACCCGCTAGCGGGGTCCCTGTTCCCGAATCGTCAGGCCTAATCTACGTATGGTGCGATGATTTCCGCGAACGAGTTTCTTGCCCGGTTAAGCCGCGATTTGACCGTGCCCAGGTTGCACTCCGTAATCTCCGCGATCTCCTCGTAAGACTTGCCCTCGAGCTCGCGCAGGACGAACACATTCCTGTGGTGCTCCGGAAGCTTGGCGACGCTCTCCTCGACGATCTCCCTCAAATGACGCTTACGGTACATGTCATCCGGACGGGACGTGGTGTCTTCGAACTGGAGAGGACGATCATCGTCCTCAAAGTTCTTCTGGACCGCCTGAAAGAGAACCAACGGATTACGGGAGCGGTTGCGTAGCTCATTCTTCGCCAGATTCGAGGCGATCGTATAGACCCAGGTCGAAAATTTCTTCGAGCGGTCGAAGCGATGCAGGTGGCGATAGACACGAATGAAAACCTCCTGCACCAGATCTTCCGCCTTTTCCCGGTCCCCGATCGTGCGGTACACGAAGTTCAGGAGACGGGTTTGGTAGCGGGTGACCAGTTCAGAGAAGGCGCGCTCCTCTCCACCAAGGAAGGCAGTAACGACGGCTGAGTCATCCATCGCCTGGAGGCGTTCCCTGACGCTCGGTCCTTCAACGGATACAGCTTTCTTACGGACGATGTCAGCCATTTTTCTCTCCTCTATATAAGAGACACTCACGACACTGAATCGTGCACATCTCTGCTGGAACTTTCTACGCTTTCATGTAATGCACGGCTCGTGCCGAATGGCCTACCGAAGTAACCCGTTGTCAGTAAACGACTTATGGCGTTTCGGTCAAGCGTGAGCTTGTCCTGATTCTGCCAATCCTGTCCTAATTACATGACATGTCAGCGTCCTTTCATTGATTAGACGCCAATTTGGCCCGAAGGGTTAACGGCCCGAGCGAAACCCGGCGGCGAACAGGAGACCGATTATGGTCTTGGCATCCTGAATCTCACCTGCTTCTACCATTTCCAACGCTCGGGACAGCCGCATCGGATGGAGATCGAGAAACTCATCCACCTCGTGTTTAGTCTCGCCAGCGAGCAATCCGGTTGCCATGAAAAGGTGGATTTTTTCGTCAGTGAACCCGGGAGTCGTGTACATCGTGAGCAAGTGGTCAAAATGCTCTGCTGTGCAACCGGTTTCTTCTTTCAGTTCCCGCACAGCACAATCGCGTGGGTTTTCCCCTTGGTCGAGCCTTCCCGCCGGGATCTCGTACAGATAGCCGTCGGCGGCATATCGGTACTGACGGATCATCAGCACCTGAGGATCTTCCCCTCGCGGATCGCTCAGGAAGGGGACGATTGCGCTCGCACCAGGGTGCCTGATCATCTCCAGCTCACCGGTGGAACCGTCGGGAAAGCGGACTGTATCGACGTCCACCGAGATGATCTTCCCCGTGTAGACGCGTCTGGACTCTACCTTCCCGGCTTTGGTTTCTTCTCCCATCGTGGACGAAGCGCTATGAGCTGTGGACGTGGAGGTCTCCAACGCTCAAATCTGAAACGGAGTCACGAATCACCCGCGCGTCACCGACCACGATCGTTTGCAGCTCGTCAGGATGCAGGTGGGACCTGGCCGCCTGAAGGACCGCATCCGCTGAAACGCCCCGGATGTTCCTTCGGTAGGACTCGTAGTAGTCAGCCGGCAGATCGTAGATGACGAGCGTCGCGAGAGCAGATGCGATTGCGGCAGTCGTCTCATATCGAATGGGGAATACTCCGTCGAGATAATCTCTCGCCAGCGACAACTCTTCATCCGAAATTCGCTCACCACGGATCCGATCGATCTCGAGAAGTATCTCATGCAATGCAGGCGCCGTCACCTCGCTTTGCACCGCGGTCGATACGACGAATGGACCTGGACCACGTCGCCAGTCGTAGAACGATGACGCCCCGTACGTATAGCCGTGCGCCTCGCGGAGATTCAGGTTGATCCGCGAGCCGAAGAGGCCGCCCAGAACGGCGTTCATTACAAGCGTGGGGAAAAAGTCAGGATGTTTGCGCGGCAAACCGACATGTCCAGTCCGTAGTTCCGACTGCGACGCTCCCGGTTTGTCCACGATATGAATGCTCTTCCGAGTGGTCCGGGCCACTGCTACTAGCGGGCGATTCGGTGCGCTTCCCAATGACCACTGCTCAAACGCGCGTGTGATCAACACGCGTGCCTCATCCGTCGAGACATCTCCCGTCATGATTACAGTCGTCGATCCGGCGCGGTATCTGGATTGATAAAACTCTTCAACGTCTCTCCGCGACAATGCGCTTACGCTCTCGGTGCTTCCTTCGTCCGGCTTGGAATACCGTGATTCCCGGGTGTACAGGAACTCCGAGAACTTCTCGTCTGCCAGTCCGCGGGGCTCCGTTTCCAGCTGAAGGATCTCCGCAAGACGCTCGGCCTTGGCCCGCTCTATTTCACGTTCTGGGAAAACGGGATTGCTGATGGCTTCGCCAAGGAGCTTCGTCGCTTCTTCCAGCTGCTCTGACAGCACCGTGATCTTGATGAATGCGCTGTCCCAGTCTGCACCTGATTCGACAGACGTCCCCAGCTGCTCGAATTTCTCCGCCAGCTCAGCTCCGTCAAACCGCTGACTGCCTTCGAGGAGCGTACCGGCGGTCAGGGCAGCGACACCTTCCTTGCCGCCTGGATCATTGGTGGATCCGGCGTCGACGACTACCAAAACGGTGATCACCGGAAGCTTCGCCACTTGCGCCGTAACCAGGCGAATTCCACTCGGCAATATCTGATCGTGGAAATCCGGGAAATGGTAACTCCGAGGTGGGCCGGCCTTCGGACGGAGAGAGGTAACCATCAGTCCGCGCCAACCGCGGCGGCGAGTACACTCTCGGATTCGACTCCTTCCTTCGGGACGTAGAGAAGACTTGCCCTGTTGTCCTCACCGAAGCGTTCGGAGATCAGATCGTTGACCCTCTGCGTGGTTACCGATCGGTACCGGTCTGCCTGCTCGTTGATCAGCTCCGGCCGCTTGAAATACGTGGCGAACATCGAAAGCCTGTCTGCTCTCTCGCCCGCTGACTGAAGGGAGGCGACCAGATCAGTCTCGATCAACGCAATTGCTCTTTTCACTTCGGGTTCCGTAACACCTTCGCGATGGATGAGGTCGATCTCTCGCTCGACCTCATCCTCCAGCCTGCTAACAGAGGTTTCCGGCCGCGCTGTGACATCAACGACCAGGAGATCAGTCCCCTTCGCCAGATCAAACGTGAACGCACCAGCGTCTGCCGCTATCTGCCTTTCACGTACCAGACTCCGATGAAGGCGGCTTCCCTTTCTCATTCCGAGCACGGCGGAAGCAACACTGGCGGCGTAATACTCTTCGCTCCCGAATACCGGCGAACGAAATGCCATGAACAAACGTGGGAGACTCACGTTGTCGGGAACGACCTCCCGCAATCGGTTCCCGAACAGTGGCGGGAGATCCATCGATGGCAGCGCTGGCCTCCCTTTTCCGCTCGGAATCGGTCCGAAGTACTCGGTGACGAGCCTGCGCGCTTCTATCGAATCAAAATCACCCGCGATCGAGAGAACCGCGTTGTCCGGCGTGTAGAAGGTGGCAAAGAACTGCGCGACGTCATCCAGCGATGCAGCCGAGAGATCCTCCATTGACCCGATGAGCGAATGCTGGAAGGGGTACGATGGAGGAAACACCAGCTCCTGCATCTTCTCGAGCATTGTGCCGTACGGCTGGTTATCCACCGACCACCGTCGCTCATTCTTAACGACATCACGCTGAGTATCCAGCTTTTCCTGTGTCATCGCCGGAAGCAGTTCGCCCATACGGTCTGCTTCCAGCCAGAGGGCCAACGCGAGCTCATTGGATGGAACCGTTTCGAAATAGTTCGTCCGCTCGAGCCACGTCGAACCATTCAATGTTCCACCCGCGCGTTGTATTAGCTCAAAATGCTCGTTCGACCCGACGTGTGCCGAGCCCTGGAAGAGCATGTGTTCAAAGAGGTGGGCGAATCCCGTTCTGCCGGCCTTCTCGTTCGCCGACCCGACGTGATACCAAAGGTTCACCGCCACGATTGGGGCGGTATGATCCTCCGACAGCGTCACAAACAGCCCGTTATCGAGGTGAAAGGTTTCTACCGGAATTCGCATTGTCGTAAATTGCCCGCCATGCAAACCCACTGGAACCCCCTCGGCACTCGCACGTGATTGCCGCCCTTGTCATTCTAGCGCTGCTGTCAGGGTCCCTGTTTCTGCTCTGGCGGTCACAGGAGCGAATCCTGTTTCAACCGCCTCGACTGCAGGAAGCACTGCCTGAGCCCGGACGCGTGTCATACGAAGCCGTCGATGGACAACGGCTCATCGGCTTCATGGTCGGGGATCCCCGAGTCGCGCCTGGCGTTCTGCTCTGCTTTCATGGAAACGCAGACCTCGCCGTATGGCAGCTCGAGTGGGCACGGACGGTTGAGCGCCATACCCGATATGCAGTTTTCCTCGCCGAATACCGCGGTTACATGTCACTTGGTGGAAGCCCCACGTACTCGACCACGAAGCTCGACGCCCGTGCAGCCTATGACAATCTTCGAATCACCTTCGGTCTTGATCGCGCGCGCATGGCGTTCTTCGGTCATTCACTTGGCAGTGCTGTAGCGACAGAGCTTGCAGAGATTCATCCACCGGCTGCGCTGCTTCTCCAGTCGCCCTTCTCTTCGGCACGTGCAATGGCGAGGCTCATCGTTACCCTTCCCGTAGCTCTCGTCTGGAAGACAATCTCGAGGATTCACTTCGATACCCGAGCGGCTGTCTCGACCCTCGATGTGCCCGTTTCGGTTGTGCACGGGCGACGTGACCGTATCATCCCTTTCAGAATGGGGGTCGAGGTTTACGAGGCCGCGAAGAGAAAAGGCCAGCTACTGTTGGTCGAAGGAGCCGGTCACAACGATGTGGCCGAGATTGCCGGGAAAGAATATTGGCGTTGGATGGTGGAGGCACTGAAACCACCCGCGATTAGTAAGTAGCACAACGCCACTAAAAGCCGGCTTTTTTCACAGCTTCCGCTCGAAAAAGAAGGCAAGCGGCACCTTGAGCGATTCGCTGAAGATGTACTTCCAGCGCTCTTCCCGGTTCGGCGAGATCGGGCTGGTCTGCGTCGGAGAGGTGTAGGGTGTAAATCCGAAACGTCTCGCCAGAATCCGCAGCCGCAGCATGTGAAACGGATCGCTGACGAGTAGAGCCGTTTGAAGCCCGCGAACTTCGAGCATCCCTGCGACTGCGCGCATCGACTCGCTCGTCGTCCGGCCTTCATTTTCTACCAGAATGGCGCTATCCGGAACACCGCGTTTTCTGGCGTAAGTTCTTCCCACTGCCGCCTCGCTGGTAGTATCGCCAGATCCCGTTCCGCCAGTGAGTATCAGAAGCGCCGCCAGATGGCGGTTCCAGAGATCGAGTGCATGATCGAGCCGGGCTCGAAGAACAGGCGATGGCTTACCAGCATACTGCGCGGCACCCAGTACCACGATCGCCTGCGCGGGCCGCGCCTCATCGCGTGAGGCCCAAATCAGGACGGCAGTGGCGGAAACGACCCAGAGTGCAAACACGGCTACGAAAGCGACCGTCAGTATTCGCCGAACGATCTTTACTGCGTGTTTCGCTTTCTGTTTTGCCTTTGCGGCACGGTTCATCCGTAGAAGCTACGCTAGAAAGCACGCCTCGTGTGAGGCTCCGGGCACTCGACGGAATATCCCTTCGCTACCAATGCCGCTTTGAATTCATCCTGAACCGGAGCTTCTCCGTGTACCAGCCATATCGGGCCGAGTTTTGGCGATTTGTCTCTGACGCGCCCAAGCCAGCTCGTCATCTCAGTCCTGTCGGCGTGTGCGCTGTACCCGTCGATCACCTCGACACGTGCATGGAGCGGAACTTCGTCGCCAAAGATCTGAAGAATGGGTTGCTTCTCCACTACTCTTCGGCCGAGTGTATGCTCGGCC
The DNA here is from genome assembly GCA_035317585.1 of Gemmatimonadaceae bacterium. Taxonomy (GTDB): domain Bacteria; phylum Gemmatimonadota; class Gemmatimonadetes; order Gemmatimonadales; family Gemmatimonadaceae; genus UBA4720. Next base: position 10,065 of record DATHGO010000095.1, read on the forward strand.
TGAAAGCCAACCACAAGAATCGTGTTCCGCGGATCGCTTGCTCCTTGCGCGAGATGATGAAGAATTCGGCCATTTTCCATCATTCCTGCCGCGGCAATAATCACCATCGGACCATGAGCGCGCGACAATGCCTTTGATTCCTCCACATCACGCGTGTAGTGCAGAAGATCGAAGCGAAAGAGCTCCTTTGCCTTCTGGACCATTTCTTCGGACCGGTCAAAACTCTCCGGGTGCATCTCGAAGACAGTTGTCGCATCGATCGCAAGCGGGCTGTCGACATAGATCGGAATCGACGGAATTGCGCCTTCCCTGGCGAGACCATGGAGCGCGTAGATCATCTCCTGGGTACGACCGACGGCGAATGCAGGAATGAGAACGCGGCCTCCGCGGGCAGCCGTTTCGCGAACTACTTGCGCCAACTGTGCTCGGGCGCCTTCTACGGATTCGTGGTCCCGGTTTCCGTAGGTCGACTCCATAATCAGCGCGTCAGCGCCCTCGGGCGGAATTGGATCCCGGACTATGGCCAGACCATTTCTGCCGATGTCTCCGGAAAAGACCAGCCGTTTTGTCTTTCCGTCCTCTGTGCAATCGACCAGCACTGACGCCGAGCCGAGGATATGACCCGCGTCGATATAGCTGGCACGCACTCCCGGAACGACGTCGAATGGCCTGTTGTAGGGAACACCGACCATCAGGTCCATCGTGCGCACCGCGTGTCGCATTCCATACAGCGGCTCGATGAACTCCTTTTTCCTCTTCGCCAGGAATTCGGCATCCTTCTCCTGAATGTGGGCCGAATCGGCAAGCATTATGGCACAAAGGTCCCGGGTTGCCGCTGTCGCCCAGATTGTCTTGGAGTAGCCTTCCGCGATCAGGTACGGAAGACGCCCGGAGTGGTCGATGTGGGCGTGTGAGAGAACTACGGCATCCAGATCCTTGATCGGCAGTGGAAGTTTGCGATTCTTCTCGGCCGAGTCATGCCGCTTTCCCTGAAACATCCCGCAGTCGAGGGCAATGGTATAGCCATTGACGTGAAGGAGGTGACAGGAGCCCGTGACTTCACGCGCGGCACCGACGAACGTTACTTCCAAACGGCTATCCTTCAGCTACTGCATCGCGCTGAAACAGGATCGTGAGTCGCTGCTCGTCCTGTGACATCAGTGCTGGTTCCCACCCTCCTCTACTTCTCTCATTCAGAAGATCGGTGAGGGTATCTTCGTCCTCACGCGTGTGCCGCGTCAGCTTGACCACCACAGCCTGGTATTCTTTCATCAGGGATTAGAGATTATGAGCCGGTGAACGTCCACAGTGCTGATGCTGGAATCCTGGGGCTAGAATGATCGAGCGCGTCAAGGAGTTCCCGTCTCTGATTATTATCCGGCATCCCCTCGTTCAGCACAAGCTGACGATCCTTCGCGATCAGCAGACGGAGACCAAGCGCTTCAAGGAGCTCGTCGATGAGATCGCAATGCTCATGGCCTACGAGGCCACTAGCGAGCTGAGTCTCGAGCCAAGAGAGGTGAACACTCCCCTCGAGAAGACTTCGGGGTGGCACATCAGCGGAAAGAAGCTGACGCTCGTCCCAATCCTCCGCGCCGGCCTTGGAATGGTAGAGGGAATTCTTCGCCTCGTGCCATCGGCGCGCGTGGGGCACATCGGACTCTACCGGGACCATGGCACCCTCCAGCCAGTCGATTACTACTTCAAGGTGCCCGGTGACACCGGTGAGCGGGATTTCTTCCTGCTCGACCCGATGCTCGCAACCGGAGGAAGCGCTACCGCGGCAGTCGCTTCGTTGAAGCGAGCCGGCGCAAACCGGATCCGATTTCTTTGTTTAGTCGCTGCTCCCGAAGGAGTGCGGCATCTCAGCGAGGCACATCCGGACGTTCAGATCTATTGCGCTGCCCTCGATCGCCAACTCAACAGCCAGGGTTATATCCTGCCTGGTCTCGGAGATGCCGGAGATAGGTTGTTCGGCACCCGCTGAGCGCTAACCGAACCACTCTCTTGGATTCAGTTTTTGCTGGTCGGCCGCGTCGACGACCCACTGCTGGTTCTGCGGATCTGTCACCTCACCAGCTACGCGCTCGAACCACGCTGTCGCCTTCTTGATATCTCCGATTCGCCTCCACAGCTCGCCGACCAGATAGGTGAGGATTGCCCGCTCTTCCCTCGGCACGGCGTCGTAGGCCTGGAGTGATTCCTCGAACATCCACGCAGCTTGACGCCGAAAGTATCGCTCCGCTTCCACATCTCCCTCATCGACACAGCACCAAGCAGCGCGAAGAAGAAGGTCCGCAACGTGACGAGGGTCCAGTCCTTGCCACTGAGCGACCTTGGCGGCGGCTTCATACTTCTCGGAGCCACAAACCAGTGACGGTCGAAGCGGAGCAAGCTCTTCGAGAACGTGCTGTTTCAGCACCGGGCTCACATCCGTCGCGGGCGTAAAGTCGGCCTCTCCACCGGAGTAGCCGCATTCGCTGCACATGTGGATGAGATAGGCGAGTGGCTGGGTTCCGGCGGCTCGTTCATGGAAATCGGTCCGTTTTCCACCGAACGCATTCGTCGAAACTACACTCTGGGATTTGAACTCATTGTCACAAACAGGACAACGAAGCTCGATCTGACGCAGCGTTGTCATGGCTACTCCTCCTATCAGCGCTCCGAAGCTCTCAGAAATGGAGAGGGAATATCTGTGCCACGATTTTGAAATTGATGCGGAAGAGATCGGCCTTGTTGAGAGTTTGGGTGGATTGTATCTTCTCGCATCGCAAAAACCGCGACTGGCTCACCACCCCGCGACCTGGTCGTTGATGCTCATCAACCTACTGCCTGACTTCTTCGCAGTTCACAACAGTACCGACCGTGTCGCCGCCTATCTCCGCTACTTCGAAAATCACCGCCGCTTCCTAGAGGCCTACTGGCATAACTACGTGCTGGATCCGGCAGGGCCGCATTTTCTGGAAGTCGTTCGCTCTGCCGCACTTGCAAGCCGTGTAGACCTTCGCACGATGCTGGAAAGAATCGATGTCGTCTCGCTCGCCCGAAACACGGAAGAGCAGTGCCGGACCCTCTTCGACGTGGACACGGACATCGATGTGGTGCTCATGGTCGGCGTCGGTGCCGCGAACGCTGGTGAGCTCGTGGTCGAGGGTAAAGGAGTCGCTTTCGTCTGCCTCGAGCATTTCACCAGCGTGACGAATCCCGAAACCCAGGGGTTGGGCCTCGACCCGGAATTGATCCCGCTGTGGCTTACCCACGAGATCGCACACACGGTCCGCTATACCTCGCCCACGAGCCGGAGCGAGATGAAACAGCTGATCGACGATGCGGGCGGATACTACTCTTACTGGGAAACCGGAAGGCGTGCCCCGCTTCGCGAGCTGATGATCAATGAGGGCCTGGCCACGATTGCGTCGAGAATGATCAGCCCGGGGCATGCCGCCTGGGAGTACTACGGATACACGAGACGCGAGTATGCCAGCGTTCGTGAACTCGAGCCGCTGATGACGAAAGCTCTCAATAACGATCTCGACCGCGCTGGCCTCGGGCTTCGTCTCAGATATCTCTCCGGTGGAATGAGCGATGATGCTCGAACCGTTGACCGTCACGTGTTCCCGGAGCGGAGCGGCTACTTCCTCGGGACGAAGATGGTCGAGGCGGCTGTCAACTCACGCGGACTGTCATGGGCGATCCGCGCCAGTGCCGGCGAGATCACATCGCTTTCCAGCTCTGCCGCCGCTTCGGCCTAGAGCTACTTCCCCACGCAGAAAGAGCTGAACACCCGGTCGAGCACGTCTTCGACTTCCACAGCTCCTATCAGCTCTTCGAGCGCATAGACAGCGGTCCGGAGATGGACCGCGGCAATCGTCGCCGGAAGTTTTTCTTCCCGCCAGGCTTGTTTGAATCCTTCGAGCTCCGAGTGGGCAGTGCGGATCGCCTTGCTATGGCGGGCTCTCGTCAGAACCGGGAGATCGGGGACGATCTCACCGTGTCGCGTATCGAGCGAATCATCGATCGCGGCGAGCAGTTCTTGAAGGCCTGATCCAGTCTCGGCACTGACCGAAATCACGTCCTCCGACAGCGTGTAATGGTCTCCTGTTGATACTAAATCGGCTTTTGTGCGAACCGCCAGGATCGGCGCGGTTGAGTTGTGGCTCACCAGACTGATCGTCCCCTCGAGGCTGCTCGAATCCTCCGCACATGCGAGTACGACATGAGCACCCGCCAGATAGCGCTCGCTCACTTCGATACCAAGACGTTCAATTCGGTCTTTAGTCTCCCGCAGCCCCGCGGTATCAACGAGACGAAGTGGCCATTTGCCGGTATCGATCACGGCCTCGAGCGCATCACGTGTCGTGCCGGGAATTTCCGTTACAATCGCCCGGGATCTGCCCAGAAGCGCATTGAAGAGAGAGGACTTTCCAACGTTCGGCGGGCCCGCGATGACTACGATTGCACCATCGCGGATGACCTCGCCGGCTGACGCAGTAGCGAGAAGGGCTTCGAGGGAGCTCGTAATTCCTTCTACGGCCTGATCAATTCTCTCTCGAGGAATCGGCCCATCGTCTTCCTCCGGGAAGTCCACATCGTACGCGATTAGCGCCTCGAGCCCGATGAGATCATTCCTCAGGCTCAGAAGACGACGTGACAGGCCTCCATCCAGCTGGTCGAGAGCCGTTCGCTGCATGACGTGGGACTGCGCATCTATCAGATCACCAATTGCTTCAGCCTGAAGGATGTCGAGCTTGCCGTTGAGCACTGCTCGCCGCGTGAATTCCCCGGCAGATGCCTGTCGCGCCCCTGATGAAATCAGAGCCGCGACTATCGTGCTCGGGATGAGGTAACCACCGTGGGTGGAGAACTCGACCGTGTCGTCACCCGTGAAGGAATTGGGTCCCGGGAACAGCGTAATCAGCGCCTGATCGAGTCTCTGATCGCCATTGAATACATCGCACAAGTGGGTAACCCGCGACTCGGGTGGCCATAGCCCCAAATGCTTGGCGGCAATCTTGAAAGCGTCCGGACCACTCAGTCTGACAAGGGCGACTGCACCACGGCCTGGCGCACTCGAGATAGCAACGATCGTGTCCTCCAGCTTCAGGGCACTCCTGCCAGCCGATATCACGCGTTCGCTGTCGGAAGAACGAATGTCGTGCCCGGTTCCAGAATCTTCACGGCTGGATGGAGAGGGTGGTCTTCGAGTGTCGCTCTTAGCCTGTCGATCGCGTCGAAAGCTGTAGATGTGACGTGATTGAATGTTCCCCAGTGATACGGAATGAAGTACCTGGCGTTGAGTCGCTCGAAGAGGGTGAGCGCGTCGCTGCTGGTGAGATGCCCTTTGCGAAATCCCGGCTTCCACCACGGTGCATGCCCGATCGGGAGCAGAGCGAGATCGAGGTTCCGCCCGTTAGCGACCAGATTGTTCTCGACCAGGTGTGTCGTATCGGGAGTGAGAGCCGTATCACCGGCGAAGAAGCATGACACATTATTGGTATCAATAAGGTACATATTGGTCGCGCTTCTCCAGCGATCCACGCCATAACGATTTCCTTTGTGCGTTGCCGAGGCCGCCTGGATTTTTACTCCGTGAACCTCGGCGCCCTCGCCCGGAGCAATTCCAACTGCATGGCCGTATCCCTGTTTCTTCAGCCACTTCGCAATTGCCGGAGGGGCGAACAACGGAATGTCTTCCGGAAGCGCATCCAGAGAATCAAACGAGAGGTGATCCGCGTGCGCATGTGTGAGCAGTATTGCATCGAGGCTCGGAAGCGCGTCGAGGGCGATACCTGGGGCACTGACGCGAGTGAGGAATTTCCCGAGCGCTGGATCGAAATTGGGGTCCGTGAGGATCCGCATCCCGCCGATTTCAATTAGTAGCGTTGCGTGACCAATATAAGTGACACGCAGCATCGCTCCCCTCCTTACCCCGCCGGGCGTGCCTTAGCGCGTTCTCTCGCCAGCAGCCATTGTTGCGGAAGCGCCGCGATGTTCTGCGCTGTGTAGTACAGATTGAGCCCCGAAGCCATGTTGAGGAGCACCACCGTCATCATTACGGGGAACATGTAGCCCATCATCTTCGCCTGAGGATTTGGAGGAGCATTACGCATTCCAATCCAGGACAGCAGGTACATCGACGCACCCATGAGCAGGGGCAGAATGTAGAGCGGATCCTTGATCGAGATGTCGTGCAGCCACATGAATGGCACGCCACGGAACTCGATCGTATTCTGAAAAACGAAAAACAGCGCAAAGAGGATCGGCATCGGAAGCAGCGCCGGCAGGCAGCCAGTCAATCCGGCAAAGGGACTCACTCCGGCATCGTGATAGACTTTCATGATCGCCTCACGCTGCTGGACGGGATCCTTGTACTTCTTTTGGGCAGCAGCCAGTTTCGGCTGAAGCTCCTGCATCTTAAGGCTCGAGCGCATCGTACTCTGATTGAGGGGCCAGAGTGCGAGCCGCACCAGAACTCCGAGAATGACGAGCACCCATCCATAGGTCAGATTGAGCCGATTGTGCATCCAGAGTAGCGCCTGGATCACTTTCGATGCGATCGGATGCACTACCCCCTGAAGAAAGCGCCAGCCGTAGGGATTCACGTGGTCGAAGTCCTGACCCATCCGCATGAGGCGCTGTGATTCCTGCGGCCCCGCATAGACGTCGAACGAAAAGCTGCCGTTCCGAACTTCTTCAACAACGCTCGCTGACGCATTCGTCGCAATTTTCGACGTGCGCGGTCCGCCAGCCAGGGTTACCTCACTGAATGGTGTACCGTTCGGCCGTGCTAGAACTCCAAATACAAAGTATTTGTTCTTTATGGCTACCCAGTTGAGTGGCCCGGCCTCGAGTGTTTTCTCTCCGGGATCCAGACTCCCAAAGAGAACGCTTCGGGCATGATCACGCTGCGGCTTGAAGCTGTAGGCAAGCGTCCGATGGTCTCCGATCGTGTCGGCTTCGGTCGGTTGCAACGTTCTTGGAAGCTCCGTAATCAGATACGCTGGTGCCTGAGCTTCAGTAACCCGTCCATCGACATGAATCGCGTAGCTTGCAGCCGTGTCTTGAGAAACCGTGTATGAGATCGAGACACCGAGATTCTTTACCGAAGCGTTGTAAGTAAGGGTCTCGTCTCCCTTCGCATTCCTGGTTCGCGCAAGCGTAAACGGTACATGCGCCAGATCGGCCGTATCCGTAGGGGTAACGAGCTGGTAACTCAGAAGTGGGGAACCAGGGCCTCCCAGATCGACCAACCCGCCACTTGCCGATCGGTTCTTGTAATCTCGAATCACGATCGATATCGGCGCCGCACCAACATTGCTGAACTTGTAGATCACCTTGGGCGTGGTGATAACCGTCGTTTCAGCTCCGGGTTGCGCTTTTGAATTGGGCGATGGTGCTTCCGCTGGCCGACCTTGTGAAGCCGCCGGAGCCGGAGCTTGCCCTTCAGGTGATTGCGTACTTAACGGCTGCGTTGATGATGCAGAGGTTTTTGTCCCTGAAATGGAGTCATTTCCGACCGCTCCTTGGCTCGAAGGCTTTGGGTTGGATGATGGAAACAACAGCTGAGAAATCGCTATGACGATGAGCGACAGAAAAAGAGCTAGAAAGAAACGCTTATCCATTCAGGGAACCGGGTCATAGCCGCCCGGCCGAAAGGGGTGGCAGCGAAGAACTCGGCTTACGGTCAGCCTCAGCCCCCTCACCACTCCATATCGCTCGAAGGCTTCGAGCGCGTAGGCCGAACACGTTGGATAGTAACGGCAACTGGCTGGCAGTAGCGGTGATATAGCCAGCTGATAGCCGCGAATCAAAAGAATAAATAAGGAACGCATCGGTCAGCGGGAAATTCGCGACGTCCACTCGCCGATCGCAGCCACATCGCCGGCAAGCTGTGCAAAGCTCGAATCATAAGCTTCAGGCTTCGCGCGAATGAGAACGTCGATCCCTTCCAGTCCAGGCAGCAAGGTGATTCTCACGAGCTCACGTAAACGCCGCTTCACCCGGTTCCGCTCGACAATCTTACGTCTGTGCTTCGGAACGACTACCCCAGCCCGCGGATGTAGCAACAGGGAAGCAGATGCCCGAGCTTCCAGACGCTCGGTTTGCATTCGCTTCCCTGTACGCCTTACTGTTTCCAGATCGGCCTCGCTCGTCAGCCGGGAGCTGCGAGGAAAGCCGAATGGTCTAGGCGCCGGCGTATTTCGTCGGCAACTGGACGGTCAGCCGTTTGCGTCCCTTTTTGCGGCGGCGGCTAAGAACTTCACGTCCCCATTTAGTAGCCATCCGTAACCTAAAACCGTGTGTACGGATCCGGCGTTTGTTACGGGGACGGTAGGTGGGCTTGCCCATTACGATACTCCAGAAACCAGAAAGAACAGGTGCAGTACAGAGCCGGTAAAACTATTCCAGCATTGAAGATAGTTCAAGCCAGATGAACGAATTCTCCGGTCGTTGGTTTGACTTTTCCACATAAACCGCGTAGCGTGGCGTGATCATGTCGCTCAGCCCCGCAGAAGTTTGGAAACGCCTCCTCGATCGCGCGCGTCAGGAGCTCCCCGATCAAACCTTCCAAGCCTGGCTCGAGCCTACCGAAGCTCTCTCCATCGAAGGCAGCACCATCTTTGTGGGAGCTCCTGATCAGTTTACTGCCGACTGGAATGACTCCAAACATGCCGAGCTACTGTCGAGCTATGCTCCAATAGTTCTTGGCCATCCGCTCCATGTTGCATTCCGAGTCAACGAAGAGCGGAAAAAGCGCTCTCAGATGGATTTTTTTGTCGGGCCGCCTCCTACCCCAGCGAAGCTGTTACCAGCACAGAATGGAACCAGCTCACCACCGCTCAGCGAAAGGTATACGTTCGATCTTTTTGTCATCGGCAAGTCCAATGAGCTTGCCGCTGCAGCAGCAAATGCTGTTAGTCAGGCGCCTGGAAAAGTATACAACCCACTCTTTATCTATGGAGATACGGGTATCGGCAAAACACATCTCATGCAGGCCATCGCGCATGAGACACTGAAGCGTAGTCCGGCCACCCGTATCACATATATAGGAACCGAGCAGTTCATGAACGAGCTCATTAGCTCCATGCTCGATCGTACCGGCCCTGAATTTCGGCGGCGTTACAGGGAAACCGACCTGTTGCTGGTTGACGACGTCCAATTTCTGAAAGGGCGGAAGGAGGCAACACAGGAAGAGTTCTTCCACACCTTCAACGCCCTGTACGAGGCAGGTCGTCAGATCGTGCTTACCAGCGATCGACCGCCCTCAGAAATTGCAGGTCTCGAAGCCAGACTAGTCAGTCGGTTCCAGTGGGGAATGGTGGCCGATATCGGACTCCCCGACTTCGAACATCGAGTTGCAATCCTGAAGCAGAAGGCGCAACTCGACCGCCTGGAGCTCACGATTCCAGACGATGTCGTTCATTTCATTGCCGAGCACGTCCGGTCAAATGTCAGAGAGCTCGAAGGATCGATCATCAAGCTCCTCGCCTACGCCTCCCTCAAGCACAAGGACATCACCGTTGAAGTCGCGCGTGAAGCTCTCCGTGACAAGCTCCGGGCTATTGAAGGCCTGGAGCAGGAAGGAAACGCTTCCCTTACCATTCTTGCAATCCAGCAAGCGGTTGCCAAAGAGTGGGGAGTCACGGTAGACGGGCTTCGCTCAAAGACGAGGACAAAGACGCTTACCACCCCACGGCAGATCGCCATGTATCTCGCCCGTGAGCTTCTTGCTACTCAGCTCGTCGAGATCGGAAACGCCTTTGGGGGACGCGATCACTCCACAGTAATTCACAGTCTCGAGAAGGTACAGCAAACCATTGTCCAGGATTCAGACCTGAAATCACGTATCAATCGTATCCGGAATTCCCTCGAAACTTTCAACGTTCGCATCACACCACGTGTGGAAACTACAAGGGCTTCCTGAGATCGATGTCGACAAGGCCATACAACAGAGATTCCCCACATCCGATCACACATCATCCAGCATAGCGGAAATCCTGCTGCCTCCATAAGTTAGACCCATTCGACAGAAGTCCACAAAACCTGCTACAGCTACTAGTCTAAGTCTTTATAAAAGACTACTCAGTACCTCACCCGAATTTCCACAGGGGAAGGGATGCGCTTTACGATCTCTCGCGAAAAACTTCAAGAAGGTCTCGCCGCTGTAGCAGCAAGCATTCCGGCAAAAACGACGTTGCCGGTGTTGGCGAACATCCTTCTCGAGACGACCGATAAAGGGATCAAGCTGTCAGGGACAGATCTGGATATTGCGGTCAGCACAGAGGTAATGGCGGATGTTGATGCTGCAGGAGCGGTAACTGTTCCTGCAAGAAAATTGAGTGAAATCGCACGGGAATTGCCGCCTGCTCCGGTTAAAATCGCTGCAGTTGGGGAACAACGTGTCACCTTGGATTGTGGTCGCTCTCGGTTCAAACTCCTGGGACTGCCGAGAGACGAGTTTCCGACCTTTCCATCTGTGCGATTCAATGAAAGCTGGAGAATCCGATCGGGTGATTTGCAGCAGTTGATCTCTCATACTTCATTTGCGGTCTCTTCGGAAGAAAGCAGACCAATCTTGAACGGAGTTTTGTGGGAGCTCAGGCCGGATCGGATGCGCATGGTGGCGACAAATGGCCACCGACTGGCAAAGATGGAAATGCCGATTGATTCGGCTAATGCGCCAGCGAGCGATCTAATCGTTCCTCCGAAGGCTTTGGAGCAGGTCAGAAGGCTCTTTCCGGCAGAGGAAGAACTTGAAATTGCACGCGGAGACAACCACATCGGTTTCAGGTCGCCATTCACCGCGGTTTTCACACGCCTTATCGAAGGACCATATCCGAACTACGAACAGGTTATACCCAAGGACAATGACAGAGTAGCGATTGCTGATAAGGTCGCTCTTTCAAGCGCGCTGAAGAGAATGTCTGTAATTGCTTCGGATCAGACCCATCGAATTCGCCTCTCCTTCAACTCAGGGATGCTGAAGTTCAGTGTTCAAACTCCGGATCTCGGTGAGGCCCAGGATGAGCTTCCTATTCGCTACACTGGCGATCAGCTCGACATTGGGTTCAACGCCAGCTATCTCCTCGAAATCTTGCGCTATATCCCGACGGAGGAAGTGCGTTTGACCTTCAAAGCGCCAGAGCGCGCGGCAACGGTAGAACCGGAAGGCTGGAAAGATCCTGCGTCATACATGTGCCTGGTGATGCCACTTCGGCTCGTCGACTAGCGAACGAAGTTGAACTCCTGCTTCGAGCTTTGCTTGAAGCGGTTGATCTTGCCAGATGCCGTGATTGACAGATCCAGATCCTGTCCGGTATTGACTCGCACGATGCGCCCATCTCTTGGGCTCACGTAGTAAAGCGCATTTCCAGTCCCGCTAGCATCGAGTATTACGCGATGTTGTTGTTGGGCCCCCTCTCCATGAGCATGGATTGAATCCGTGCGCTGAATGACCAGAACTGGCTCGCCCTGGTATACAGTTTCGCTTGAGACGAGGTATGATCTGGCAATATGTGCCGTCGTCGGGATCATGCCTTGGCAGGCAGTCAATTCCACAGAGTCTCTCCAGCTGCTTCCCTGTGAAAGCTGGACGGGAAAGCGCACGAATAAATTGTGGAGGTCAGCTGAAAGCGCTGAGCTGACAGGATTGCATTTTCCAGCAATGCTGTCGACTGAGATTATCAGGCTGTCGCCTATGAATGATCCCGAGAGTTGCACAGGAAGTGGTACGGATTGTACGGGGCCGATCGTACCCTGGGTTGTGGTTGAGAATGTGTCGACGATTGCGCTGAAGTGAATTGTGTCTCCAGCTGGCTCGAGTGTAAGCGATTCGTGCGTTGTGTTCGTGGAGACTTCCCGGTGTGAGCCCGAATCAGATTGGCTTTCTATCCCTGCGCTCCTGGATATCTGGTAGGCGATAGAACCTGGCGCATAGGTGAAGGTCCAGGGGCCAGCCGCGGATGATACGGGCACTGGATTGGGTAAGGAGGGCGACGGAATCGGCCGGCCCGGCTGTGGCACTGTGGAGGCTGTACAAGCCGCCGAGAGGCAGATGAGGAAATGCCAGCTACCAGTTCTGCGACGCATCGTCCTTGCTCTTTTGGTCGCTCGCGGTTTGGAAAAACGAGCAACCTCTGACATTATTCCGCCAGAGGTTGCTCCATCATTGGCAAACGGTCTATAAGCCGGGTTCTGTCGGGTTACTTTCGTGACCCGGACGATCATTTCTCTACGAGCATGGTCACCCATGCTCTCTAGCAGCCTACCCGCGGTGTCTTGATCGAGGTGGACGCCTCTCGCCGCATATTTGGCCTTGCTCCAACTGGGGTTTGCCATGCCGCACATGTCGCCATGAGCGCGGTGGGCTCTTACCCCACCGTTTCACCCTTACCACCTGTGAAGATGGCGGTCTGTTCTCTGTGGCACTATCCGTCGCGAACCGCTCTCGCCGTTCACGCCCAGGCGTTACCTGGCAGCCTGTCCACCGGAGCCCGGACTTTCCTCGAATAGGTACCACATGGGTACTAATGCGCGATCGTCCGACCGTTTGCTTACTCGAAATATAGCAGAATGACGAAAGCAGGTAGATCCTGGTTTCAGTCTTCCGAACCAATGACGAGTATCTGACGGGCATCTGTATTGTTCCTCCTCGGCGTGGTCTTACCCGTTAACCGTGAGGATCCATATGCCTTCCGACTCGAAGCGCGGCACCCGTACTCCTGTTTCGACTATTCTTACTCCTCTCGAGCGTTCCCGGGTCGATGCAGCAGCGCAAGGATTGTGTGATGCCATTCACAGAGAATCGCTCGATGAGGTTCTTTCGGATCTCAGGCAACAGAAAGCCACGCTGGTGCTGATTTCAGTTGCCCGATATGGCTCTCAGAATTCCAGTAGAGTTGCGGCAATGGTTCGGGAATTCCCGAGAGTGCCCGCTGTTGCGTTGCTGACCGAAACGCAGAACTCGACGCCGCACACGACGCTGGCCCTCGGGCAGCTCGGGATTCGAACACTCGTCGACGCAAGAATGCCGGCTGGGTGGCAGACACTGAGAAATATTCTTGCGTCGCAAGGCTCAGGCGATCTGCAACGCTCGGCGTTGGCGCAGATAAGTCTCGATTTGCCCGGTGTATCGAAGGATTGCTGGCGCTTCTTCGAGCTGCTTTTTGACTCATCGCCAAAGATCTCTACCGTGCGGCAGCTCGCACGTCACCTCAATATCCTGCCCAGCACGCTCATGAGTCGGTTCTTTCGTGCGAAACTGCCAGCTCCGAAACGATATCTGTCGCTGGCAAGACTGATACGGGCAGCTCGGCTTTTTGAGAATCCGGGACTATCCGTCGCGCGAGTGGCGAACCATCTCGACTACTCATCACCCCAAAGCTTTGGTCGCCATGTACGTACGGTGATGAAAATGTCTCCTGTGAGATTCAGGAGCACGTACGATGGACAGGGTATGCTTCAGTTCTTCAGGACGGAATTGATTCTGCCGCACGTTGATGTTCTTTGTGTCTTCCGTCCGTCCGCGGCGTATCCAGGCTGGATACCAAAGCCCGAGCCTGGTGAGAGCTCTAGGCCTCGAGAGCACTGAAGATCTGGCTTGCCGCAACGAGACTGATAACCGGAACACCGGTGGCTTCAATCGCCTGTCGCCCGCCCTCTTCACGGTCGACCAGGGCGAGCACGCCAGCTACAATGCCGTTTGCCGCGCGCACGGCTTCAATGGCGCGAATCGCTGATCCGCCAGTTGTGATTACGTCCTCTATCACGGCCACACGATCACCCTCTTTGAAGGGTCCTTCGATGGCTTTTCCTGTTCCGTGAGACTTTACTTCCTTTCGGACCGTGAACGCTCGCACAGGACGATCAGATCGAGCACTGGCGTAGCTGATAGCATAGGAGATTGGATCAGCACCGAGAGTGAGACCACCAACTGCATCCACTTCCCATCCCGATTGACGGAGCGTGGAAAGCGCCAACGGACCGATGACTGACAGGCCCTCCGGACTCATCGTCGTCAATCTTGCATCGACGTAGTACTTCGACTGCTTTCCGGAAGCGAGCGTAAACTGACCACGTTTTGTGGAGCGCTCGGCAAGCAGAGCAACGAGTACGGATTGATCAGTCATGGTGCGAGAGGTTATGGATTCTTATGATTGGAGTCAATGCATTTGCTTTCGCAGGTCGGGTTTGGTCGCTGGACTGGTTTTGTCGGGTGGATCGTCTCCCTTGCAACTGTTCTCGGTCTTGCCCTCGTAATTCGCCACGAGCGGCGCCAGGCGCGCAGTCTGGTCGAGCGGTCGAAGGAGCTGGAAAGGCTCTCTTCCGAACTGTTGCGGGTGAACCGTATGAAAAGTGAGTTCCTGGCGAATGTATCCCACGAGCTTCGAACTCCGCTAAACGCCATCGTCGGCTTTGTGGATCTGTTGCGGGAAGGCGTGTACGGGGAACTTGCTCCCCGGCAGGTAAAGCCGGTCGAGCGCATAGAGGCTTCAGCCAATCATCTCCGGCATCTCGTCGACCAGGTCCTCGATCTTGCGAAAATGGCCGCGGGCAGGCTCGAGATTCATACCGAAACCATCGACCTGCGCCCATTTGTTCTCGATGTGGCGAGCGAGATAGAGTCGCTGGTAAGTGAAAAGGGTCTGCACCTGTCGCTCGTAATGGGAGCGGCGCTTCCGCGTATCAGAACTGACCCGACACATTTGCGACAGATCCTCGTAAATCTGCTGGGGAATGCGGTGAAGTACACGAACGAAGGTGGAATCATCATTCGCACTCGCCTCGTTGATTCCCTCCCCGACAGCGGGTCTCCTGCCGTCGATCGGAGCTCTTACCCAACAAATGCCTGGATCGGAATCCAGGTAATCGATACTGGGATCGGAATCGATCCGGCAGACCAGAGTCGGATCTTTGAGGAGTTCGAGCAGATAGACGCCGGCCCTCGAGGCAACTCCGCAGAGCGCGGCACCGGACTGGGACTCGCTATCTCTCGCCGGCTAGCTGCTTTGATCGGTGGAATGGTGGAACTCGAGAGCGAGCTCGGAAAAGGTTCGACCTTTACGCTCTGGCTGCCAGTAGACCCCGATGATTTACCGGTTACGCCTAAGTAATCCCTTGAACTTGTCCAGAATCTTTGGTTGTTCGGGAGGGATGCGGGCTGCTTCGGCAAAGGCGTTGGCAAATGCCATCACGCTCGGATACCGTGCAGCAGGCGATCGGGAGAGTGCGCGCATGACTACAGCGTCGAGCTCCGGCGCGAATTCGAACCCTCCCTCTCCTGCGTCCTTCAACGGGATAGGAGGCATCGTCAGGAGCTGGGTGAACATTTCACGGGGTGCCTTGGCCGTATAAGGCAAACAACGCGTTAGCAGGAAATACGCAATCGTAGCGAGACTGTACTGGTCGGCGGCGGCGGTTACGATTTCGCCCGATAGTGCCTCGGGAGCGATGTACATCAGCGTGCCGACAAAAAAACCGGCACGGGTCAGACGCTCGTCACTCGGAGCTTGTGTGTCAGTCGCAATCCCGAAATCGAGCAGCTTTACGCGCCTTGTTTTGGGGTCGTACATCACGTTCTCTGGCTTTAGATCGCGATGGACGATGTTAGCGTCATGAGCCGCCTGCACACCGGCTGCTATCTGTGAAACGATGGTTGCGACTTCGTCTGTTGGCAGGGGCGCGTTCTGCTTGGCATAGCGTTCCAGGATCTCGCCTTCGGCCCACTCGATAGCGAGAAAATGGAGGCCGCTATCGGACTCTCCTATCTCGATCGTCTCTACGACATTGGGATGTTTTACCCTGGCACCGTACTTTGCCTCGCGAACAAAACGGGTTACTGCCGTCTTGTCCTGGCGTAGCTTTTCCCGTAGCACTTTGAGGGCTACGGTGCCATGATTCGGATGCTCGGCAAGGTACACAGCGGAAGTGCCGCCTTCACCTACCTCTTTCCTGATTGCATAGCCAGCGACCGAAGCTCCGACCATCTGTTCTCGAGACACGCCGCGAAGCTAATAGAAACCCGCAACACCGGATAGGGTAATAACTGCTCATGCTGATTTCTGCCAAATACTGTTTGAGCCTGCTCTTCCTCGGGACCACTGTCGTCGGTGGCTGCAGCTCCGCGCCGTCACGGGTCAACCCCCAGGCTGATCCGAAAGGGCTGCCCCAGGTGGGAACTTCAGCTCCTGATGTCAGTGAGCTCTATCGGGAAATCGGCTTGCTGGCAGCTCCCGGTCCCGTCGCATTTGTCGGAAAGATTTCTTCCTTTGCGAGCGCGTTTCCGGACACGACTCTCGTTCTGGTGAGCATCTCAATCCCCAACCGTGCGCTCACGTTCACCAGAGAAGCCGATCGGTATCGTGCTCCTTATGAGGTAAAGCTCAGCCTCAACCGCGGTGACATCGAGGCGGCAAGCGTCAATTCGATGGAGATAGTTCGCGTTGGATCATTCCGCGAGGTAAACCGCACCGACGAGAGCATAATCTTCCAACACTATTTCCATGTGCGGCCTGGCACCTATACGATTTCGGCAACGGTACGTGATGTGGGCGGGTCACGAGGTGCAGCCCAGCAGGCTACGGTAATCGTTCCCGCGCTCGGAGCCGGACGGCTCTCCACCCCGGTCCTCGTTTATGAAGCGACGGGCAGATTGATTCTCGACTCGGCGCCAGGTTTACTTGCGAGTCCTCGCTCGAGTGCGGTGTTTGGTCGCGACAGCACCGTTGCGATTTATGTTGAAGGATACGGTCAGGGAGCTCGCCTGCCCGTCGATTTTGTCGTTCGCAACGACAAGGGTGCGCAGCTGTGGCGCGATTCGGTCACGTTGGCACGTCATGGGGGGCTGTTCAGCGGCGTGGTAAGCGTGCCTATCTCGACAGTGGGCGTTGGCATTGCTCAGGTCTCTTTCACCCGGCGAGACGCACCCGACAGTGTGAAAGCTCCATTGTTCGTGAGCTTTGGCGAGGATATTCCGCTCATGTCGTTCGAAGACATGCTCGGTTATCTGCGATACTTCGCGAATTCCGGCCGTCTCAACGCGCTTCGCAGTGCTCCACCCGAGAAACGCGCAACGGTATGGGCAGAATTTCTCCGTGCAACTGACCCGATACCCGAAACGCCGATTAATGAAGACATGCAGGCGTATTTTGGCAGGATTCAACTGGCGAACAGTCAGTTCAGAATGGATCGAAATCCGGGATGGCTCTCGGATCGCGGAATGGTATTCGTGGCATTGGGCGACCCCGATCAAATCCTCGAGCGGCAGGTGAATCAGACGATCACGACTACCCAGATGGGATCTACAGCGCGGATTCAAATCTGGCAGTATCGCAATTACAACTCGCAGCTGATCTTCTACGAAGAGGCCGGAAAATGGAGACTGACCAGGCCTAGCGAGTCCGAGTTTCTTGCGCTCAACGCCCGCCGACAGCGATAGATACACTTTTGCGAGCGTCGTACAGTCCCCTTTCCAATACACGCTCTCGTGCTCCTGCAAAAACGAGGGCGTTTTATATTGACTCCATGAAAGTTCCAGCCAGCCCGCGACTGTTCCTTGTCGATGGCTATGCCCTCATTTACCGCGCCTTTTTTGCGCTCATTTCCCGGCCGCTCACCACGAGCAAAGGCGAGAATACTTCTGCCAGCTGGGGAATCGCGAATTTTCTCCAGCGCCTCATTACCAAGCACCAACCGGAATACCTCGGCTGGGTGCATGACTCGGGTCTTTCATTCCGGCACGAGCGCTATCCCGCTTACAAAGCGACGCGCGAAAAGCTGACCGAGGAGCTTCAGTCGGATTTCGATCGCGGTATGGAGCGGATCTCTGAAATTCTGGATGCCTACCGGATTCCGGTTTTAACGCTGCCTGGATACGAAGCCGACGATGTAATCGGGACGCTCGTCGCAAAGAGTGTCGAAGCAGGGGTGAACGTGGTAGTGGTATCTGGTGACAAGGATTTTCAGCAGCTGGTGAAACCGGGTGTCTGGCTGTTGAACCCCGGCCGTGGCGGACCCGCGAATGTCGAGGAGCATTGGGTAGGAGTAGAAAACGCGGATGAGCGACTTGGAGTCGCTCCCGAATTCGTCACCGACTACATGGCTCTGGTTGGTGATTCCTCTGACAATATTCCCGGCGTGCGGGGAATAGGTGACAAGACAGCCGCCGAGTTGGTGAAACAGTACGGACACCTCGAGTCGATCCTGGCTCACGCGGGAGAGATTACCAAGAAGCGTCCCAGGGAAGCACTTCTCGAGCACGCTGAAAATGCCCGGCTCTCGAAGGAATTAGTAACAATTCGTGCCGATCTAGAAGTTCTGTTCGACCTCGATTCGCTCAGCATAAAGGCGCCCGACTACCAGCGGCTTCGCGAGCTGTTCATAGAGCTGGAGTTCCACTCGCTCGCGAAAGACATCGCCGTACAGGAGCCAGTCGAGCAACAGAAGCCGAAGAAACTGCTCAATTACGTGACGGTCGACACCGTTGAAGGGCTGCACGACGCGGTGAAACGTGCCCGTGAGGCAAAGGTGATATCTCTGGCCACCGAAGCCTTGGTGAATCCAGATAGTCCGCAGCTGGCCGACCCTCTTCGCTCATCGCTTATCTCGATCGCGATTGCCACCGGTGAAGGTGAGGCTTTCTACTTTCCTCTCCGTCATCGGCTTGCCCAGGGCGGGCAGGGAGAGCTGCTCGTCGACGCTGCGGGAGATCGATCAGCGACTGACGCGTCCGAAGATAGAGGTTTGATTCGGGGCGGGGACGAAGTGTTTCCGGACGTCCCCAAGAAAAAGAAAGCCAATGGTGACTCGCAAAGCATCGCCGCAAGGATGCTGCGGCAGAACCGTCCGACACACGTGCGCAATCTTCCCGCGCTCGACTCGCCGGAGATGAGCCCACTAAAGGATCTTCTCGAGGATCCTTCGGTGCGTAAGACGGCCCAAAACGCGAAATTCGACCTCCTTCTGCTGCGTTGCGTGGGGGTGCACCTCGCGGGTCTGGATTTCGATACGATGCTTGCCAGCTATGTACTCGACCCAGGCCGCCGCTCTCACGGCCTCGATGTTCTGGCGCTTGAGTTTCTCGACCACACGATGACATCGTACGCTGACCTGTGTGGCAAAGGTCGGTCAGCGATCCCGTTTGATGAGTGTCCTGTCGAAGCAGCTCGTGACTATTCCTGCGAGGATGCTGACATGGCTTTGCGGCTTCGCAGGATCTTTGAGCCGCAGCTCGAGTCGCACGAGCTGACGCGCCTTCTGGATGGCGTTGAGATTCCTCTCGTCGATGTGCTGGCCGAGATGGAATGGACGGGAATCGCAATCGATCTGCCTCTGTTCGCATCGCTCAAGCAGCGCTTCCAGACCGAGAGGGAAACAGTGGAGCGGCAGATCTACGAGACAGCGGGGACAGAATTCAACATCAATTCGAATCCTCAGCTCCGCGAGATACTCTTCGAGAAACTCAATCTGCCAATTTTGAAGAGAACGAGCACCGGTCCTTCAACCGACGTAAGTGTTCTCACCGAGCTAGCCGAGGAGGGCCATGCATTACCCAAGCTCCTCATGGATTATCGCGAGCTTTCAAAGCTCGAGAACACATATCTCGATGCCCTCCCACGGCTTGTAAATCCGAAGACGGGAAGGCTGCATACATCGTACAGTCAGACAGTCGCTTCGACTGGCCGGCTTTCGTCGAGTGATCCAAACCTCCAGAACATTCCGATCCGGCGTGAGCTCGGTCGCGACATTCGTCGAGGCTTCATCCCGCGAAAAGGCTGGGAGCTACTGGCTGCAGACTATTCGCAGATCGAGCTCCGCCTGCTGGCGCACCTATCCCGGGATGCGGCATTCGTGGAAGCGTTTCAGGCCGGCGGCGACATTCATCGCCAGACAGCGGCTTTGATCTTTGATGTCCCGCTGTCCGAAGTGACCAGTACGATGCGCAGCCGCGCCAAGACCATCAACTTCGCCACGATTTATGGCCAAGGCCCGCACGCTCTTTCGCGCCAGCTTGGAATTGAGCACGCCGAGGCAAAGGAGTTCATCGCTCGCTACTTCGAGCGATTTCAGGGCGTCAGAAACTATCTCGATGCAATGGTCGCGTTCGCTCGCGAGAATGGATACGTCCAAACGATCTTTGGGCGGCGACGCTACATCCCGGAGCTGCGCGAGCGGAACTTCAACATCCGTGCTTTCGGCGAGAGAACCGCGGCCAATTCACCGATTCAGGGCTCAGCGGCCGATCTCATTAAAATCGCGATGATCAGGATCGATGACACGCTCAGAACCAAAGAGCTGCAGAGCAAGATGCTGCTGCAGGTTCACGATGAGCTTGTCTTCGAGGTATTGCCGGACGAGATGAATCAGGTTCAGGAACTGGTGAAATTTGAGATGGAGCATGCAGCCGAACTATCTGTCCCGCTCGTGGTCGATCTCGGGGTCGGAGAGAACTGGCTTGAAACGAAGCTCCCTTGAGCTAGTACCGGCGAGGATGCTGCTCGAACGCCGCCCAGTATGCGCCGCTCAATAGTCCCGCGAGATAGAGGCCACCGATCCAGAAGGAATGGACGAGCATGCCGACGACCGCGAGGTGAACAACGTACGTGAGAAGCACGAACCCGATTCCGAACACTATCGTCAGCATCGCGGGCTGATCGGCATCGGTACTCTGCTTCACCGCAAAGTTTCTTGCCATTCTCACCGGGAACCGGTGAGTGAAGCGGCCCCACGAAGCCGCAAGCGTGATGAGCCCCTCTTTCAATGAGTCAATTCTCTGCCCGACGTCGACTCCTTCCCCGAGCGGTAGGGCCGCCTCTTCTGAAATGCCGCGAAGACGTGTGGCGATCTCCTCAGTCAAGGCAACGTGGTCGGTAGTCGGCCACGAGTCCATCTCGATCGGCTCCCCGATGCGTGCTCCAACGACCGTACCTGGTACGCCCTTGTCCTCGAATATGAGCCCGATCGGCAGAATCGTAACTCCCTTGATGAAGCGCTCATCCCTCGCTCGCAGCGCGAGTCTTGCCAGGCCTGTCTTGAGCGGCTCGAGACCGACCTCATTGTGGCTCTTGCCTTCTGGAAAAATGAGGACCGCTCGACGTTGCTCGAGGAGATTTAGTATCTCTCGGAAGGCTTCCGTATTGCGCGAACGATCGGCTGCAGATCCGTTTGATTTCTCCGCCTCGTCGCTTACCCGGCGAAGCGGAACGACGCCAAGAATCCTGAACAGCAATACGATCAGCGGGTTTTCAGTCAGCGTGGCCTTGGCGGTCATCGCAATCCTCCGAGGCACGACCCACGCTACGATCAGTGAGTCGACGAGTGCGTTCTGATGGTTTGCCGCAATGAGAAGTGGTACCCTGGCCGGAATCCGCTCCCTCCCTGTGATACGGATGTCGCGATAGAACCAGTGGAGTGCAATTCCATTGACCCACCTCAGGACGCTGTAGATCATCGCGAGCGGACCGTTCGGGTAAAGTTGTCGGGAACGCCGCGCAACATCCAAAGCGCAAGCGTCATCCCAATCGCGACAGTCATCACGCCAGCCCGGTAAGCGAAGCCGATTCCCATTGAAGGCGTAAGTCCATCTACCGCGAATGCCCACACGAATGGACCTACTACTGCCGCGGCTCGCGATGAGAGAACCATGAGGCTGAAGAATCGGCCCGCCTCGACATCAGGAACCAGGCTGAGAAGGAGCGGACGTTCCGCTGTGGCAACGCCTCCGTAAATCAGCCCTATGCACGCGCCCACAATCCAAAAGGCGGTCCTCGATGGAACGACGATCATCGAGATAAGGAGCAGGATCCAGCCGGCAAGAACCCACGATAGAGTTCGCTTAGGCCCGAAGCGATCTACCAGACGTCCAATGCCATAACTCCCGATGACAGCCGGAACCGTCAGAATCACGAACAGCGTCGCCTCGGAGCCCTTGACGAATCCCATCGCGAAAATTGCGTAAAGAGCCATGTTTGCGATGATCGTTCCCATGGCGTCCTGATACAGGAACGATGTCAGGATGAACCGCAGTGTTCCGGGATACTTTCTTGCCTCGTCCAGCGTGTGCTGGACATCACGGAAAGCCTCGCGCCACGACACACTCTTTTTCCCGCGGATTACGTTGTGATCCCGACAGAAGAGGAATAGCGGCAGCGAGAAGAGAAGAAAGAGAATCGCGGTCGGCACGAATGTGGAAACACGGCCGCCGTGTGTCGTGAAGGGAACGGCGCTTCTCAGGAAACCGATCACCCGGTCCGGAATTGCTCCGAGTATCGGCATTTGCCCAGTGAAAAAGGGGAATGTCAGGAGAACGCCGGTAATCGACCCGACATATCCCAGTGCGGCGCCCATGCCGGAAAGTCGTCCACGGTGGTCCACCGGAACCAGCTCCGGCATCATCGCATTGTAAAAAGGCTGCGCACCCTGATATGCGTAATTCGCGATCGTAAAAGCTGCGAGCACTCCAAATAGAGCGATCCCAGGCGATACGAGATGATGAGATCCGGTCGCTGTTACGCCCTCTCCGATCAATGGCAGCCCCGTCTGGCCGAGGATGGCCATTGCAATGGTCGACAGGCACGCGATCAAGGTGAAGCCCACTACCCACGGCTTTCGTCGCTGCGTCTCGTCGGAAATAGCGCCAAAGACCGGGATCGATACGACGACGAGAGCGGATGCGATCCCATTTACCACCGCGTACAGAGTATTCGAGTGTCCGAGATCTGCTACTAGCCACGCGGCAAAGTAGAGTGTGGCGATGTTCATCGAGAACACCGTATTAGCGAAATCGTAGAGTGCCCAGCTGAGGCGCTCTCTGAAGGGCGCCAGCGGCGGATTGAAGTCTCCTGCTGGAGTGACGCTGATAATGTCGCCGGCGGCCTGCTCTGCTTTAGTGGTCGAACCGATTGTCAGCGATTCCATTTGTTAGCCTCTTGCGGTGGCCTCACGTGTGTACACTACATCGATCAGTAGCGGCTCTAAATACGTACGGTGACGTAGCAGGCGATACGTACTCTCGACGCTATACGAAGTCGACGACAAATTACTCCTATGATTCTTCGTGCAGCGGGTCTCTCTTTGCCGGTACTGCTGGTTGTTAGTATCGCCTCATGTCGGGACAAGACGCGAGATGCAGCCGACTCGGCTCGAGCATCGCTGCCGGCGGTTTACCCCGCGAACCCGTTGGGGAACACGAATTGGAATGTCGATGCCGGACCCGTGATGATCGTTTCCAGGGCGAGCGGGGATACCATTGCAATTGTGCTCCCCGAAGCAACGGACAGCACGATCGAGTCGCTTCAAGGCGTTAGCCCGCCAATGTCAGGCGTCACGTTCGATCTGTTCGGGCGAGGTGGAAGAATCGCATCGTCCGTTGGCGTGTTACTACTTCCTCCCGTCGATGTGAAGCAGGAGTGTGACTCGTGGCCTCTGGCCAAATTGCGGTCAGCACATTCAAACTGGCGAGTGGGGTTTTCGAGCGGTCGTGTTCACGCGATCGTGCTCGACTCGATTGAGGCAATGCCAAGCGCTGATTCGGCCGCACTTGCTGCATCTCTTGCACAAATGGCGGCGACACTACCCATCGCTTCTGATCCGACGTTCAGGGGCCTTCCCTTCAGGGTCCGCTCAGCGTACACGTTCCGGCTCGACTCCATCGATGCGGTAATTGCGGATGTCGTTCGAAGCGTGAATGAAGAAGCGAATCCAAGGCTCGAGCATCTTCTCATTATCGGTGAACGACCAATAGGAACGAGGGGCAAGTACAACCTCCGTTACTTCAGCAGAACGGCAGGCGCTGAGGAGTCCACGCAAGCGACGGAGATGCTGGCGGCAGTACAGATCGGGGCGGAGAAACGTCCTGCAATCGTCGTCAACATCGAATATGACGATGGCGGCAAACTCGGGCTCATCGAACGCACCGGCCCGGACGAGTGGCGCGCTACTTGGAAAAGTGCCTACACTGATTGCTGATCTTAACCAGCCCGCTGGGCGCAGGGATGATTGGCTAAAGGCCGGTTGGTGCGCTGACGAAACTCGATGGAATTCCGAACTTCGCTCCTAAATGCTCCGCCAGCGCGCGGACTCCAAGCGTCTCGGTTGCGTAGTGTCCCGCATAAATGATAGCGAGCTCGTTCTCTTCGGCGTAAACGGCGGTCCAATGTGGGCCCTCACCCACAATCAGTGTATCGATTTTCATCTTGTGTGCTTCCTTGAGTGTTTCGGTCGAAGCACCAGCGCCAGTGCATACCGCCCATCGCTTCGTTTGGCGGTTACTTCCGATGAGAGTCGCCCGTACTTCGCTTCCGTAACTCTTTGCGAATTTTCTGGCTTGCTCAATGAGCACTGCTGTCTCGATCTGGATCTCCCCGCTCACGCCAATCGAGACTCCCTGAAATTCCGCAAACTTGGCGCTTGGCTTCAGGCCCAATTGCTTTGCGAGCAACACGTTGTTCCCAAGTGACGGATGCAGATCGAGCGGCAGGTGTGATGAATAGACCGCGATGTCATTCTCGATCAGAACTCGTAGCCTTCTGTACGAAGCGCCAGTGATGGAAGCTGGGCCGTCCCAAAACATTCCGTGGTGAACGACGAGCAGATTGGCTTTAGCAGCAATTGCTCCATTTATAGCGCGGGTTGAAAAATCCACAGCGGCGACAATTCCCGTAATCTCTGATCGATTCTCCAACTGGACGCCGTTCAACGCGCCGGGATAATCGGGCGTGGTTTCCGTCTGCAAAAGGGTGTCTGCGTACTCCGCAAGATCATGGATTGTCGTCATTCGAATCCGTGTGCAGATTTGTGTGGAGAACCGACCTATTGTATGATTCCTGCCTAGTTAACGCCATATATACCAACAGGTTACAGCTCAGGTGTATAACTCTGTTGATTAGTCAGGAACGCTCAGGACTTCGAGCAACCGCTCCAGGTCGTCCGGCGAATAAAAGTGAATTGTCACCGTCCCACGATTACGAGGGCCAACCTTGATTGTGGCATCCGTTTGAAGAAAACGGCGTAGCCTGTCTTCAATTCGCTTCAACTCCGGCGATTGCCGATCTGCGGTCCTCGGACGTCCCGCCTTCTTTCCACTTCTGGCGCCGCCAACCTCGCGAAGCCGTTGCTCGACTTCGCGCACCGTCAGGCCGTCTTTGACGATTTCCCGAGCGAGACCCACGATCTTCACTGGATCGTCGAGACCAAGTAGAACCTTCGCGTGGCCCATTGTCAGCTGGCCTTCCTGAAGGAGCTTCCTGACGGGCTCCGGCAACTGAAGAAGCCGTAGCATGTTTGCGATCGTCGTGCGATCCTTGCCAACCGTTTCAGCGATCTGCTGCTGAGTTAGACCGAAGTCCTGGGAAAGCCGATGGTAGCCTTCCCCTTCCTCGATCGGGTTGAGATCAGTTCGCTGAAGATTCTCGACGAGCGCCAGAGTGAGAATCGTCTTCTCGTCGATCTCCTTGATGATGGCGGGTATTTCTTTCCAGCCAAGCTTTATGGCCGCACGCAAACGACGCTCACCGGCAATGAGCTCGAATCCATCCTTCCCTGGCCGGCGCCGTACTGTTATCGGCTGCAGAAGTCCGCTCGCCTTGAGGCTTTCCTGGAGCTCAGCAAGCTCTTCAGTGTTGAACTCTTGTCGCGGCTGATACGGGTTCCGACCGATCTGGCTGATGGGTATGGACTTTAGTGCGCCGTCATCGCTTGAGGCGAGTCCAGTAGCGCTACCCAGAAGCGCTTCGAGTCCTCGGCCGAGTCTGCGCGGCGTTTTCTCAGAGGCCACCGTCATCTCCTTGAGCGGTTCGTTCGATTAGCTCCTTCGCGACGTTCATGTAGGCCTGTGCTCCCACCGATGCGACATCGTAAAGAATGATAGGCTTTCCGAAACTTGGTGCCTCTGCCAGGCGGACGTTCCGTGGTACGACGTTCTTGAATACCTTCGGACCGAAGTACTCTCTCGCGTCTTCGGCGACCTGTCTCGAGAGATTGAGACGAGAGTCGTACATGGTGAGCAGAACGCCGTCGATACCAAGTTTTTCGTTAGCACTGTGCTGAACGCGGTGCACCGTATTCAGCAGCTGCGACAGACCTTCGAGTGCGTAGTACTCACACTGGAGAGGAATGAGCAGAGCATCAGCTGCCACCAGCATGTTGATCGTGATGAGCCCAAGCGAAGGTGGACAGTCGATGATGACGTAGTCGTAGTCTTCCCGAAGCGACTCGACCGCTCCGCTCATGACATGATCGCGATCGCTCTTGTCAACCAGCTCCACTTCAGCGGCAGCTAGATCTGGAGTTGCGCCGACAACATCCAATTTCTCAAACTGAATTGAAGACTGTCGAGAAGATCTGAGGTCTGAGTTTCCGACCAGAACGTCGTAGAGCGAGAGGGGGACGTTCTCCTTTTGGAGTCCGACACCACTGGTCGCGTTGCCCTGGGGGTCGGCGTCGATGAGCAGAGTTCGTTGTTCCGCAGCGGCGAGACTCGCGGCCAGGTTTACCGCGGTGGTCGTTTTACCGACGCCGCCCTTCTGATTTGCGATTGCGATTATTCGCGCCACGAGATGCCGGTGGAGGTATAGCACCCAATCTACCCACCGACTGGAGGGGTTTCCACGTGGAACGAGAATCTGAGTGTTCCACGTGGAAACAGGCTACTGCCCCGGAACGAATCTCCAGCGAGTGCTTACTTCGACCGAGAGCGTCTCCTCTCCCGCATTGATTGGCGTCGCATCCATTTGTGCAACGCCAGCTACCCGAGACATCATCATTGGGCGCGGCGGCGGAGGGGAGTACGCTCCGATATTGATCTCGATTAATGTACCAAGGGATCCATGAGCCGCTCGTGCAGCGGCCTCCGCATCGGCCCGGGCCTTCTCTATTGCCGTCGCAATCGCACTCCTGCGAGCTGTCTCAGTGTTGGAGGCATAGAACTGGAGCGACGTAATCATATTGGCTCCGTGAGATAATGCGGCATCTATGACTGGACCGACCTGGGTCAGTTTCCGGACGTCGACCAGAATGGTGTTCGTCACATTGTAGGCAACGACTACCGGCTCCTTTCCTTGCTCGTAACGCTGCTCCGGATAGACGTTGTAGTTAATGGTCGACAACTGATCGCTCCCCAACCCAAGTGCCCGAAGTGCAGCTAAAACCGATTGCTGCTTGGTAGCGTTTTCTGCCGCAGCGGCCGCGGCAGTTGTGGCCCGGGTCTGAACGCTTACCTGGATAGTCGCCCTGTCAGGCGAGACCTTTACCTCGCCCCGTCCGGTAACAGCAATCTGGGGGATCGCGTCGTTTGTCGCCCGACTGTCCTGAGACTGTGCCGTTAGTGGCGCTACAACAGCTGTAAGCAGTACCAAAGATCTGATTTTCATACGTCGATGTCTCGAAAAAAGGGAATGTTAGTAAGTAAAGACAAGACGTCTAGCCACGCGCACCTTGCACAGCTGACTCCGAGCGAATAACCAGCTCAATATCATGAATCCGGCTCAGGTTCATTCCGATGATTCCCTCGGCCTCGGTCCGCATGAACATATTCGCGAATTTTGCGCCCCAAACAATCTCGTCGGCTTGATACGAGGATCTCGAGTGCACTGTCTGCGAGACGGTCTCGTCCGTTCCGATGAGAAGAACCAGAAGTTCCGCATCGCCGTTGACGAGATCTGAATGTGTCAGGCCCCACATCGGACTTGCCGAATCAATCGGATGAACAACCGTCCAGCTCAGCGGGAAGAACACTACACGATTCCGTTCGAGGGAGAGCTCGTAAAACTTCCGTACGGCTGATCCACCCACCTGCTCGATCTTGGTGAGAATTGCCTGGATCTGCACGTCGATCAACTGGCTGCTCCTTGCGTTGGCAATTCGAAACTCGAGCGCCATCTTGTCACGATAAGGCGCGACGATCGCGTTACGGCTATAGATGATTCTTGTCGAGGGCCGAGAGAAACGGGCAAATATCACCCCCGTCGCGAGTGCTACCCCCACGATGTTGAGCAGTGCTTCAATCGTGACGAGCGTGTTCGCGACGACACCGACGGGGGTGATATTCCCGTAGCCGATAGTCGCAAATGTGTCGACGCTGAAAAAAAACGCTCTGTAAAAGGGCTGCCCGGCGAAACTCCCCGCGCTCGATTGAAGTGCATCCGTTCCCAAGAGCAGAAATGCAAATGCGAAGAGTGTATTGATGGCAACGTAGGAACCGGTGATGAAGGCGAGGAACTTCGGCCACGAGATCGT
Source organism: Gemmatimonadaceae bacterium (assembly GCA_035317585.1). Lineage (GTDB taxonomy): Bacteria > Gemmatimonadota > Gemmatimonadetes > Gemmatimonadales > Gemmatimonadaceae > UBA4720. The sequence continues at coordinate 38,295 of DATHGO010000095.1, forward strand.
GAGGAGCCAGTGGTATAGACTCATGGACGATAACGGATTGAGTCCATCGCGCACCACGTTGAAGCTTCCGTCTCGATTCAACAACCGACGCCGTGTGCCTTTCGCGACCTCAGTCCCGAAACCGAGGTCCTTGAATTCTTCCAGGGCTGCCGAGGGAGAAGAACCCATCTGTCCGGTAAGAGTCGAAGAAGTCATGTGATTCTCATTGCATGTTGAGCGAGCGTTGCGTCCCCAAAATGGCCTGTGATATCAGGTAAAGCTACATTCGTCCGATGGAATCCTCAGACACTTCCGTCGGCCGTGCTACACTGCTGATCGTCGTATCAGCCTTCAGTTTCGGGTCGATTTCCGTCCTCACGGTTCTCACGACGAACGCTGGCGTTCCTCTGATTACAGCGATGGCATGGCGTTATGTCCTGGGAGCAGTACTCATTGGGGCGGTAGCCCAGATCAAGCGGGTCGGCGCGATCCCGAGGCGGCGGATTATTCAGCTCATGTTGATAGGTGGATTGGGTCAGGCGCTGATCACCTACCTGAGTCTTCACGCTCTCGAGTACATACCGGTCGGGCCTCTCGCCTTTCTGTTTTACACGTATCCGGCCTGGGTCGCACTGCTCGCCGCGGTTCGAAGGACTGAAAGACTGACGCCTGTGCGTGTGCTCGCGCTGATGCTGGCACTGACAGGCGTGGCAATCATGATCGGGGCACCGACAGAGAAACTCAATCCGATCGGTGTGCTGCTTGCTCTTACGTCAGCTCTGCTCTACTCAGCGTATCTGCCGGCCCTCGCGCACGTGCAGAGGGACATTCCTGCCCTGCTCTCGACCTTTCTCTTGATCGTTGGAGCAGCAATCTCGTTTGTAATTGCGGCGCTGTTCGCCGGCGAGCTTTTCGTTCCCAGCGGGGCGGCCGTCTGGTCGAATATTTTTGTACTGGCGCTCGTGTCGACGGTGATTGCGTTCTCGTCGCTCATCAGGGGTCTTTCAGTCCTGGGTCCGGTCAGGACGGCGATCATCGCCACCGTCGAACCTTTCTTCACCGCAATCCTCGGCGCGCTCGTGCTTGCCAGTCAGTTCGGCGTGGTAACCTTGATTGGCGGTATTCTCATTGCGGCGGCGGTACTGGTAATCGAGTGGAGCTCGGCACAGGTCACTGCTACGGCGTAGGCGCCAGACGCCGGCGTCGCTCGATCTCGATAACGAGGTTTTGCAGATCGCTGGGGCTTACACCCGGAATCCGTGAAGCCTGAGCCAACGAGTGGGGCCTGAGATTGGCAAGCTTCTGACGCGCCTCGATCGACAGCGAGCGCATGTCGCCGTATTCCAGGTCAGGATCGAGGGAAAAGTCTCCCATCCTGCGCATCCGCTCGGCTTGGGCTCTCTCACGCTCGAAATAACCAGCGTACTTGATCTCGAGATCTGCCGTGACGAGGGCCTCGTTGTCGAGGTCTCCTCCCAGGCCAACTGCCTTCAATAACCGTTCGAGTGGAATTTCCTGACGTCTTGCTACTTCTACTATTCGCACTGTCTGTGAAAGCGGCGCACTGCGCGCACCAGAGAGGATGGACGCGGCTTCGTCGGGTCGAATACTTGTGGTCTCAGCCAGTCTTATGGCAGTGTCTTCGTGCTCCAATCGCGTCTTGATGGTGGCTTCCTCGAACTCCGAGTAAATCCCGAGTCGAGCGCCAATAGGGCCGAGACGTCTGAGAGCGTTGTCCTGACGCACGGTAAGTCTGAACTCTGAGCGCGAAGTAAAGAGCCTGTAAGGCTCATCGACCCCGCGCGTGACGAGGTCGTCGACAAGTACCCCGATGTACGATGTCTCTCTACCCAATACCACGGGTTGTTTCCGCTGGATCGAGAGAGCGGCATTGAGTCCCGCGACCAGACCTTGTCCCGCTGCTTCCTCATATCCGGTAGTGCCGTTTATCTGGCCGGCGAAGTAAAGGCCCGGCACAGCTTTAACCTGCAGCGAAGGATCCAGCTGGGTAGGGGGATAGTAGTCGTACTCGATAGCATAACCCGCACGATTCATTCTTACGTCCGCCAGCCCTGGAACAGATCGCAGGATCTCGAGCTGCACAGTAGCTGGAAGCGAAGTCGACAACCCGTTGACGTAAAGCTCCGATGTGTCGTGTCCCTCGGGCTCGAGGAAAAGCTGGTGTCTTTCCGCATCGGGGAACTTTACGATCTTATCCTCGACTGAAGGGCAGTACCGTGGGCCGCGGGACGAGATTGCGCCACCGTACATCGCTGACTTCGCGATGTTGTCTTTGATGATGCTCTTGCCTTCCGCTTCGAGGTAGGTGATCCAGCAAGGCATTTGAGCCGGGTGCCTGGTAGCGCCACCCTGACGGCGCCTCTCGTTCCAGAAGTGCGACCACGAATAATCGAACTGCTCGATCTCACTCTCCTGGATCTCGAGTGCGGAATAATCGACAGATCGGCCATCAATGCGTGGCGGTGTTCCAGTCTTGAAGCGCGCCACCGTAAGGCCAGCTTGTTCCAACTGCTCCGCAAGGTGAGTAGTCGCGGTCTCGCCTGCTCGGCCACCGGAGATACGAGTCTCGACGCCGATATGAATCCGACCGCGCAGGAAGGTGCCCGTAGTGATTACAACGCTTTTTGCGCCAAAGCGTCTTCCCTCGAGGGTTTCAACGCCGAGTACGCGCTGTTCGTCAGGTGTGAGAAGGAGGCGTGCAACGGTGCCCTGAACGGTCTGAAGATTCGCTTGTTGCTCGAGGAGGGATCTGACGGCTCGCCGGTAAAGTCCGCGATCGCACTGTGCCCGAGGAGCCCAAACGGCGGGCCCCTTGCTGCGATTGAGCATCCTGAACTGAATCATGGCGAGATCAGTAGCTCTCCCCATGATTCCTCCTAATGCATCGACCTCGCGGACGACCGTGCCCTTAGCGATACCTCCAATGGCCGGATTGCATGACATCTGACCGATTGTCTCGAGAGCGCTCGTGATCAAGCCGACTCGAGCGCCGAGGCGCGCAGCAGCGACAGCGGCCTCGGTTCCAGCATGGCCAGCGCCTATGACTACAACATCGAATTCAGTTTCGAAGTCCGGCAATTGCGACATACATTAAAGATAAAGAGAGCCCTGGTCCCGTTGGCGGTTTCCTCTCGAATCTAATTCATGCCTCTCGAGCTTTCTCACAGCCGCGTCGTAGTTCTCATTCGTCAAAGCGCATTCGAACGCGGCGGACTCACTCGGCAAGCCATTGACGAGCGCTACAATCTTACCGATGATGAGTTCCGGGTCGAGGATGGCCTGATCGCGCTCGGACCGTTGCCGGCGGACGATCTGCTTCCGAACCTGATCGAGGATCTCGAAGAAAGCGGCCTTACATACTTCGACGATTTCTTCGAGTTGAGCGGCAACTGGCCGGACTGGCTATCTCTCTACGCGCGTGGATCGAAGGGTAGAGGAACCTAGAGGCGCTGTTCGACTACCGCCCACTCTTCGACGAACGCTACGCCATTTTCGATTCGGTCGATGACGACATCTGAGCCAACTGATAGTGCCTTCATACCCATGGCCCGCGCCGTGATTCTCACTTCCCTGCCAAGATACTCGTACGAAATTTCTCCTGGTGAGGAAACCGCGATGCCTCGTGTGACGATCGCGAGCTGACCCTGAATCTCGTGCTCATCAACGGCTGAAGCAGCCGAGATTCCACGGAACGCCCACCGTGCGAGAAGCGTGATCATACCGCTGATTGCGAGTGCGCCGGCCCCGATCGCGATCAGTAGAACTGCCCACACCGGAAGTCGTGTGCGCGATGCAATCGGGTACCCGGCGGCTCCAAAGCCGATGGCAAAGGCGGCTACCGCCGGAAGATTGAAGAATGCTGAAGGTGTATGCGACCGGTCTCGGCGCACGCGCTGCACACCGTTCAACATCGCGAATACCGCGAGCAGCAAGCCGACGATGAAAACGGCGAGGAAGACTATAGGGAGAATTGCCACGACGCTCAGTAATTGGTGTGGGATGAAGCTAACCGTCGCGCGCGACTCACGATCCCAGATACTTCCTGAACCAGGCTATCGTTGCAGGCCACGCCGCACGTGTAGCCGCCAGGTTGGCTCCATCCATTCCCGTCTGTTGCCGCAGGAATCCGTGACCTGCACCAGGATAGATGCTGTAGGTGTAGGTTCGGCCGAGAGCACGGAGCGCGGTGTCAGCCGGCGGAATCGTCGCATCTACGCGAGCGTCGTTCCCTCCGTACAACCCCAGGACAGGCGCGCGAACCGAAGGCAAATCCGTCGCCTTTGGAGAGACGCCGTAGTACACGACCGATGCGCCCAAGCCCGGCGCGTGAGCCGCGTGCGCAAAGGAAACGCCTCCGCCCCAGCAGAAACCGACGATGCCGTATTTTTGCTGGGCTGCAGGCAGGGACATTCCGTACTGACCAACGGCGTCAAGCTGTTTTTGAACCCAGGCGGGATCGAGAGTCCTGATTGCGGCGGTGGCTAACGGCGCCACAACGCTGTCGGGACCGTCGGGAAGATTCTTCATAGTCAGAAGATCCGGGGCAATCGCAATAAAACCATCAGCTGCGAGCTGATCAGCGACACCGCGGATCCACGAAGAAAGTCCGAAGATTTCGTGAACCACTACAACCACGGGCGCCTTGGTGCTTCGCTCGGGATACACCACCCAGGCGCGAAGACTGTCTCCCCCGCCTGTGTGGAGGATGACCCACTCCCCGTGTCGAGGAGATGCGCTCAGGCGGGCGAGCGCTCCCGAAGCATCGGGAGGAAGTCGCGGGTCGTTGGAGACACTGACGACGGCGGCGGATGGCGACGGCGCACCGTGATCAGCGTGCGAATCGGTCGCGGGGACCATTTTGTTGCTCGTGCACGCCGTGCCCGCGAGTGAGAGGACGAACCCGAGTCTGATTGCTGCCGCGTGAACATGCATGTCAACGACTCCTTTGTTTGGCCATTTGCCGAGGCGCTATAGCGTTCTCGAACTGTTCGGCGAAAAATTCTCCAACACGATATTCCGCATAATAAAATGGACGCCACGGCCACGAGCCAGCTATGAAACCGGCGTGACCGCCCTGTTCCACGAATTCCAGGTGCAGGGCCGGATTCCTCCGGGCAATATCCCTAACTTCGTCCAGAACTTCCGGCGGCAGCATCGGATCATCGACTGCGCTCAATAGTAGCGTTGTGAGCCTAATGTGTTCCAGCCGCGGGAGTGAGCTTGATCGCCGATAGTAGTCTTCAGCATTCCGGAATCCATGCAGCGGACCCGTGATCAGGTTATCGAAATCCTCGAGCGTCCGAAGCCCGGAGATCTTATCCGCCGGAGCAAGACCGGGGAACCGAGCGGCTTTTTCCTGCGCCTTCCGTCTCAATGAGCCGAGGAAGAACTGCTGGTAGAACCTCGAGAAGCCCCGATTGATTCGTCTGGAGGAGCGGGACAGGTCAAAAGGGACGGAAATCGCAGCTGCTGCCTTTAGCTGAGGCGGCAGATTGCTGCCCCGCTCAGCGAGAAACTTGAGCAGCACATTACCGCCGAGGGAGACCCCGGCGATGGCAAGGGGAGAAGTCGGATACTCCCTTGAAATCCTCTCGAGCACGAGTGCGGTATCTGTCGTCTCGCCGGAGTGATAGAATCGACGGGTACGGTTTGGCTCCGAGCCGCACGACCGAAAGATCAGAAGATCGGCACCCCATCCCCTTCTGGCGGCTTCGTTGAGGAGTCCCTGCGCATAGTGCGAGCGAACAGTCCCCTCGAGACCATGCAGCAACAAAACGCGTGGTGTCCCCGGTGCTGCCGGCAGCCGATGCAGCTCCACAAAGTCGCCATCGGGCGTTTCCCAGCGCTCGAGGATAGTCGGAGCCGGCGGTTGTCGCCTGAATAGTTTCCCCCAAAGTGTCTGCAGATGACCGCCGGGAATCCACCAGGCTGGCGAATAGATTATTTCACGCGGCATTGGTACCAAGTACCGGGTCGACCTTCATCTTTCCGTTCTCCTCGACAGGCCAGAGCGACATTGGAAGTACAGATCTTTGGAATCAAGAAAAGCGCTGATACGCGGAAGGCTCTTCGCTTTTTCTCGGAGCGAAGAGTCAAAACTCACTTCGTCGACTTGATAGAACGCCCCGCATCGATCGGCGAGCTTCGCCGATTCGCCCAGAAATTTGGTGTAAGAGCACTCGTCGATCGAGACGCAAAGCGTTTTACGGATCTTGGTCTTCAATACGCGCAACTTTCGGACGAACGCTGGCTGGAGAAACTTTCAGAAGAGCCGCTATTGCTCCGGCTTCCACTTGTCCGGAATGCCAATCTGCTCGTTATCGGGGCAGACGAAGCAACATGGAAAAGCTGGATGGAACGATGAGTTGTTCTCTCGCTTGTGGGTATGCGCCCGGGCAAGCGATATTGCAACCTCGTCCCGCCCCTCCCACAGCGACCAGCTCAAACCAGGCTTGCCGACAGTGACTTACCGCGTTCTCGTCACCGATGAGATCGACGCCGAAGGCGTCGCGCTCCTTTCGGCTGAGCCGAGGATCGTCGTGGACGAAGTGCCCACACTACCCAAGGACGAACTCCTTGCCCGCATCCCCGATTATGATGCGATCATCGGTCGCAGCGCCACACGGATTTCCGCGGAGCTGCTGGAAAAGGCCCGCAAGCTGAAGGTGGTCGGGCGAGCCGGCGTTGGAGTTGACAACATCGCTCTCGACACCGCGACCGCCCTGGGGGTCGCTGTCATCAACGCTCCGGCCGGCAATACGATTGCGGTAGTCGAGCTGTTCTTCGGAACGGTCATATCGCTGCTTCGGCACATTCCACGTGCTGATACCTCGATGCATGCGGGCAAGTGGGAACGGTCGGCCCTGCTCGGCTCCGAACTGAAAGGAAGAACGCTCGGGATCGTCGGCCTTGGGCGGATCGGAGGAGAAGTAGCGACACGCGCCCGGGCATTCGGAATGAACGTTGTCGCCCACGATCCATATATCGCTCAAACCCGTTTCGAAGCTTTGCGGGTTCAGGAAGTAGACTCGCTCGACGCCCTGCTCGAGCAATCGGATATCCTGACCGTGCACACTCCGTTGACTGACGAAACCAAAGGTATGATCGGCAAGCGCGAGATCGCCCGGCTTCCTCGGCAGTCCATCGTGGTGAATATGGCTCGTGGCGGCATCGTCGATGAAAGGGCATTGCTCGAAGCGCTGGGCAGCAAACATCTCCTCGGGGCGGTCGTAGACGCCTATGAAAAGGAACCCCTGGCCGCGGACCACCCGCTGCGCGCGCTTCCGAATGTTCTTCTTACTCCGCACATCGGGGCGTCAACCACGGAAGCGCAGCGGAACGTTGCAGTCGACGTTTGCATAGCAGTGCGTGATGCACTTCTCAGCGGAGAGCTGTCGCGCTCCATCAATGTCGCGGACGTTGGTGGACAATGGGCAGAGGTTGAACCCGCACTGACGCTGGCGCGCCGCGCCGCCGCGGTCGGAAGAGCGATACTCGCCACTCAAGGCACGCGTGTGGTCCAACGTGTTGATATTCGCTCGGGTTCGGGCTTGACCGCCGCAAAGAGCGCGCTGCTTGCGTCGGCTGCACGCGGCCTGCTGGAAGGCACCGTGGAACAGGAACGGCTGAATCTTATCAACGCTCGCGCGATGGCCGAGGCTCGCGGGATAGACCTTTCGACCACCGAAACTCCGGTGCAGGACAACCCTTTCGCGGTTGAAGTGAGATTGAGCGGTGGAATGCAGGAAATCGCGATTGCCGGAACAGCGCAGCCAGGCGCAGCTCCCCGCTTCACCCGGATTGGCGCCTTCCACGTGGACATTCAGCCACGAGATACGCTGCTGATCCTCACCAATAACGATGTTCCAGGCGTGATTGGCCGCGTGGGAACTCTACTTGGCGAAGCAGGCGTCAATATCGCCGAATACCACCAGGCACGTCTGGCACAGGGAGGCCAGGCCCTTGCCGCCGTCTCGGTCGATGGAGACGTAAGCGAGGCGACTCGCGAATCGCTGCTTCGTCTTCCTGACGTGTCGTCTGCCGCGGTCGTCTGCTTTCATTCAGGGTGAGCATCACTCCAAGCAGTGATAAAAGCGTAAGGGAAGCATATTCAGCCGATGCATCGGGTCTTCATCTGGTTCCGGAGCTCGTAGGTCGACCTGAGTCTGTCGAGGAGGTCGTCGAGATTGTGCGCCAGGCGACGGCTGACCGCACTCCGATCACGTGCGCGGGCGCGCAGACAAGCACGACGGCTGCATCCATTACCGACAAGGGAATGCTTCTGTCCCTCCGCTCTCTCGATCGCATTTCAGCGATCGACGAAGAGACAAAAACGATCAGGGTCGAGCCCGGAGCTCTCGTCGGAGAAATCAAGAGAACCGCGGCTGCTGCTGGTCTTCTCTTCGCCCCGGACCCGACCAGTGAGGAAGAGTCCACGATTGGCGGAGCGATTGCCTGCAACGCGTCCGGTGCTCGCACCTTTAAATACGGCGCAACACGGAAGCACGTACAGGCGCTGAAAGTAGTGATGGCAAGCGGCGAGATGATGGAGTTCCGCAGAACCAATCTCGAGAAGAACACTGTTGGCTACGCCTTTGCCCATGATCCCATCGACTGGTTTATCGGCAGCGAAGGTACGCTCGGAATAGTCGTGGAGGCCGAGCTCGCTCTCTTGCCTCTACCGACCCACGTCGTTGGACTCGCGGTTTTCTTTGGCACAGAAGAGGCTGCGCTAAGCTTCGTAGTAGCTGCGCGTGAGTCGCGAACAGTCACGCCACGCTGCATCGAGTACTTCGATGATCAGGCAATCGGGATCGCGCGCGCCGCGGCCCACGGCGAAATGTTGCCCGATGGAGCGAAGGCGATGGTATACGTGGAAGAAGAGGTTCGCGATGATCTTGATTCGACGCTTGGTGAATGGAGCGACCTCATCCAGTCAACGGTCACCGATTTTGACCCGCTGGTTTTTGATGGTGAGGCAAGGTTGAGAGAGGCCCGACAAATTCGTCACAGTATTCCATCGACGATGAACGAGCGAGGGACGAAGTATAGCGGCGCAGGCGGAAGGAAGGTTTCAACCGATTGGGCAGTGCCGTATCGTAAAGTCGCTGAAGCAATCCGAATTGCACGCGAACTCGCAGTGGAGCATCAAATTGGGCAGGCGGTGATTTACGGCCACGCCGGCAACGGACACCCTCATCAGAACTTCATCGCTCGCGATATGCGAGAGCTTGCTACTATAGAAGTGGTAGTCGAACAAACGCTGAGACACGTGCTTGCCCTCGGCGGGACGGTGGCGGCGGAGCATGGGATTGGAAAGATCAAACGCAGGTGGCTTCCGCTCCAGATGAACGGGCTCCAGATAGCGATGATGACGGCGGTGAAGAGAGAGCTCGACCCTTTCGGAATTCTCGCCCCCGGAAATATTCTGTGAGCCGTTTCAATTCCGTGGTGCTCGATGTCGACTCGACTTTGAGTGGAATCGAAGGCATCGACTGGCTGGCTTCATTGCGGGGTGCTGAACTCAAAGCATGGAGCGCCGCACTGACGGAAAGGGCGATGGAGGGGAAGCTTCCGATCGAAGCCGTCTATAGCGAAAGAATGCGAGCAATAAAGCCTGCCTTGGCGGAAATCGAGCAATTGGGACGAGTTTATGTCGAGCGCATGGCGCCGCATGCCCGGGAAACGCTTACGGAGCTGAGAGCACGCGGGATAGAGCTGGTAATGGTAAGTGGCGGACTGCGCGAGGCGATACTACCTCTTGCCAGAGAGCTTGGTGTCGACGAACAGCGAGTCCATGCGGTATCCGTGTTCTTCGACGAAGAGGGGAATTACGCTGGATTCGATGAGCGGTCTCTCCTGACGCAGCAGGACGGAAAACGGATCACAGTGCGCGACATGGGTCTAAGAGGTCCGATACTGGCAGTCGGTGATGGGATGACCGATTGTGAAATCAGGCAAGTAGTGGAAGGTTTTGCTGCCTTCACCGGATTCATGCGGCGCGAGCCCGTCGTGCAACGCGCCGATTTCGTGATTGAGAACTTCGACCAACTGAGAAAACTGATACTGGAATGAGCCCAACAAAACCGTTCGGCACTTTTTTCCTGCCAGGACCGACCGAAGTTCGCGAAGAAATCATGGCGGCCATGATTCAGCCGATGATTCCGCATCGCGGGCCTGAGTTCGAACAACTATTCGAGCGACTTCAGCAAGGTCTTCGTCCGCTATTCAAGACGGAGCGCCCGGTTTACATCAGCTCGTCATCAGCGACCGGAATGATGGAGGCGGCAATCCGCTGCGCTCCGCCAGGTCGGATCCTTTGTCTGGTAAACGGGGCGTTCTCGGAACGATTTGCGCACATTGCCTCGATGTGCGCCCGCGATGTCGATCGCTACGATGTCGCATGGGGACAGGTGCACGCGATTCCGCAGCTGGACGAGCGTCTGTCGATGCGAAAATACACCGCGATCACGGTTGTTCATTCCGAGACCTCGACCGGTGCCCTTAACGATGTGCGCGCGATCTCGGATTGTGCGCATCGTCACGGTGTCGCTTGCCTGATCGACAGCGTTAGCGGACTCGGGGGAGCGGAGCTTCGTTTCGATGAATGGAAACTCGATTACGTGTTGACTGGCTCGCAGAAAGCGCTGGCCCTTCCGCCGGGTCTTTCTTTCGGCGTAGCATCGACGAGCTTCGTCGATCAGGCGAATGGGACCCACGGTCGCGGCGTCTACTTCGACCTTGTCGAGCTCGATGCATACGCGCGGCGGAACCAGACGCCGAGTACCCCAGCGCTCACTCTGCTCTATGCCCTGGAAGCGCAGGCCAAATCGATAGCGGCGGAGGGACTCGAGGCCCGATGGGCGCGGCACAAGGCGATGGCTGCGCGTACCCAGGAATGGGTGACGAAAATCAGCGACGAAACGGGAAAGAAGTTAGCCAACATCGCTCCTCTCGGATCTCAGTCGCCGACGGTGTCTACCATCAGGCTTCCCTCGGATGTCCCCGCGGAAGGCTTCACCGCCGCAGTGGCAAAACGCGGAATCGTAGTCGGAACCGGCTACGGCAAGCTGAAAAGCTCCACCTTTCGCATCGGCCACATGGGAGACCACACCATGGAATCGCTCGAGCGCTGCCTTGCAGCGTGCTCGAGCGTGCTGCGTTCTTGACCCAGGTATCCGTCTCGAATGCCGGTGTCGAGTTCGGCGCATCACGGATCTTCGAGGGAATAACATTCACCGTAGGTCGGGGTGACCGCTGGGGTATCCTGGGCCGGAACGGAAGCGGCAAGACGACTCTCTTCCGCCTGATCACGGGCGCGCAAAAACCGACCGAAGGGACCATTACGCGGCAGCCCGACCTGCGATTCGGCCTCCTCGAGCAGCACCGCGACTTCGGCGGAGCTGAAACGGTGTGGGAAGCCGGCGCAGGGGAGTTTGCCGATTTGCTGGCTTTGGAGCGCTCCCTTGCTGAACAGGCCCACGTTCTGTCACAAGTGGGTGAGTCTGCCACACCGCAACTACTCGCAAGGTATGATCGCGACCTCGAGCGGTTCGATCGCGAAGGCGGCTATACTTTCACTCCGCGAGTGGACGCCGTGCTGCAGGGACTGGGCTTCGATGCGGAGAAAGCACGCACTCAGCCGCTCGAACAATTGAGTGGCGGTGAACGCGGAAGGCTTGGATTGGCGAGGCAACTGGTGAGTGGCGCCGATATCCTGCTTCTGGATGAGCCAACGAATCACCTCGATCTGGAAACAACACGCTGGCTGGAGGACTACCTTCGAAATACGGACAAAACGGTTCTGCTGATCAGTCATGATCGCGCGTTTCTGGCAAACGTAGTGGATCACGTGCTCCATCTCGAAGGCGGAAGTGCGGTCACATATACGGGAAGCTATGAATCATTCGTCATTCAGCGGGAAGAACGGAGACTGAGCCAGCGTCGCGCCTATGATAAGCAGCGCAAAGTGATAGCCGAAGAGGAGGATTACATCAGGCGCAACATCGCCGGTCAGAACTCGAAGCAGGCCAAAGGTCGTCGCAAGCGACTCAGCAGGGCTCCGCGACTCAGCGCTCCCACCGCGGAGGAGGGAAGTGCCCTGGGCTTGAGACTCGACGTCTCAGCGCGAGGTGGTGATCAAGTCGCGATAGCGCGGGCCGTAACGCTGGAAGTCGAAGGGAGAACTCTGATCTCGGACTTTACCGCGACCATTCAGCGTGGCGATGTGGTCGGCTTCGTCGGTCCGAACGGCAGTGGAAAATCGACCTTCCTCCGCGCGCTCATGGGTGAGCGCGACGTCTCGAGCGGAGAGTTGAGGATAGGTGGATCAGTGGAGCCCAGCTACTATCGCCAGGATATGGCGCAGGTCCCCCTGGACCGAACACTCTATGACGTAATAAGCGAGCTCAGACCGCAATGGGAGCGCCGCCAGGTTCAGGGTCATCTCGCCAGGTTTGGGTTTTCCGGCGATGAGGCTCAGCGTCGTGCCGACACGCTATCTGGTGGGGAGCGCGCCCGGGTTGCGCTCGCGATGATGGTTCTTGGCCGGGCGAACTTTCTTCTGCTCGACGAGCCGACAAATCATCTTGACATCGAATCGGTGGAAGCTCTCGAAGACGCCCTCGGCGAGTACGAAGGAACGATACTGCTGGTGAGTCACGATCGGGCAATGCTGGAAGCGCTGAGCTCGCGGGTTTGGATTCTTCACGAGCGCCACGTCACCGATTTTCCGGGATCCTTCACTGAATGGGAGGAGCAAAGCCGGGAACGTGAGCACGCGGCGGCGGTCACCGCCGCAGAGCAGGAATCACTGCGGCGGGTCAGGGAGCACAAGACGACCAAACGACGCGAGACACAGGGAGTCGAGAGCCGTACCGCGCTTCGCGAGGTGCGCCGGCGAGTCGAAGATTCGGAGAAAGAGGTTGCTGCCCTCGAGAAAAAGATCGTGGAGCTTACGGTACTCCTCGAGGATCCGGAGCTCTACACGACCCGCGAGGGAACCGACAAATCCCTGCTTGCAGGCAGGGAGCTGGACGAAGCACGACGCGAGCTCGACATCGCGATTGAAAAGTGGACAGCGGTGACAGAACAGGCGGAACAGCTATCGGCGACCTGATCGATCAGAACCGCTGACGAATCCGATCAGAACTCGCCGATGAATCCGATCTCCACCTCGAGATTCTGGCCGAACCGCTCACGCACCTTGTCCTGCGCCATGGTGATCAGCTCGCGGACATTCTTCGCGGTCGCCTTTCCCAAATTGACCATGATGTTCGCGTGAATATGGGAGATCTGGGCATCCCCGTGTCGGAACCCCTTCAAACCGACCTGATCGATCAGGCGTCCGGCTCCGACGCCTTCGATCTTCTTGAATATCGAGCCGGCGCTGGGATGATACTCGAGCCAGGGATGCTTGCCGCCACGCCAGCTGAGGTTTTCCTGCATGATGCGATGCATTACCGACCTGTCTCCGGGCTCCAGCTGGAATGTCACCGCCAGAGCGATGTCCCGCTGCTTATGGAGGGTGCTCGTGTCGTAGCCGAACTGCATGTATTCCCGGTCTACGGTTTCCCGTCTACCGTCGTGGGTAAGCAGCTGGGCTGACTTAAAGACCTCGGCAATGAACATCGTTCTCTCACGGTCCGGAGCCGGGGAGAGAAAGTGAAGATTCTGCCACACCGCCCCACCCACTGTGCTCGGAATTCCAACGTAGTGTTCCAGCCCTGACAGCCCGCGCTCGACGGCCTGGGGTATCAACTTCGCCATTACCGCGCCGCTCTCGACCCAGAGCCTTCCATCGTCGAAGAACTCGAGGTGGCTCGAAGTATTGCGGATGATCAACCCCCGGAATCCCTTGTCTCCGATCAGAATGTTGGCGCCCAGCCCGAGCACGAAATACTCGAGCCCGAGATCCCGTGCGGCGGTAACTGCCCCTGCCAGATCCTCGACCGATGTTGCATCGTAGAAGAGATCGGCGGGACCACCAATCTTGAATGTGGTGTATTGAGCAAGAGGCTCATTGCGCTTGAGCCTCTTGGCGTCCAGTCGAGTCAACAATTGCCCGTAGGAGTCCGCACGGGCCTTCTCAGAATCTGACATGTCCGAAAGAAAAGGTGTCCTGCGTCGCTGCGCTACTCTTGTGCTTCTCGTATCAGCGCTTGCTCCGCTGCAGGCGCGGGGCCAGCGAGCGGAACTCGAGAAGATCATTCAACGCAAGGTTCTCGCGAATGGGCTCGAGGTAATCGTCGTCGAGAACCACGGCGTTCCGCTAGCGACGATCGAGATCGACGTAAAGAACGGGTCATTTACCCAGAGTCCCGAGTATGAGGGACTGGCTCACATGTACGAGCACATGTTCTTCCGCGCCAATTCGAAATATCCGGAGCCGAATCAATTCTGGGACAGGGCGTCGGATCTCGGAGCGGTGTTCAACGGAACTACCCAGGAAGAACGAGTCAACTATTACATGACCGTCCCGGCGGAAAAATTGGGAGACGCAATCGAGCTCCTTGCCACGGCGGTAAAAGGGCCGTTGTTCCGACGCGACGAGCTCGAGCGGGAACGGCAGGTTGTAATCGGAGAGTACGATAGAAACGAGTCGAGCCCGTTCTTCGAGCTCTCGCGCCAGGCGGATGCAAAGCTCTATCCCGGGAACTTCAGCAGAAAGGACGTAATCGGTGACCGGCAGATAGTTCTGACCACGACACCCGAAAAAATGCGTTTCATTCAGAACAAGTATTACGTCCCGAACAACTCTGCCCTGATTGTTTCCGGCGATGTAAACCCAGCCACCGTGTTTGCTCTCGCCGAGCGCGAGCTGGGACAGTGGAGTCGCGGCGCCGATCCGTTCGTCGCGGATCCGATTCCGGCGATTCCTCCGCTCCAGAAAAGCGAGGGAGTTCTGGTCGAAGCGCCGGTCGGCGCGGTGACCGTTCAGGTTCAGTGGCAGGGTCCGAGCGTCGGACAGGATCCCAAATCAACCTACGCGGCGGATGTGTTTTCGGACGTGATGAACGATCCGGGGTCGAAGTTCCAGCAAAGGCTTGTCGACAGCGGATTATGGCAAGCGGTTGGAGTCAACTACTACACTCTCAATCACACCGGACCCATTACCATCAGTGGACAGACATCGCCTGAACAACTTCGCGATGCGCTTGCTGCCCTTTATGGCGAGATCGGGAAGTTCGATACGCCGGGCTACTTCACATCCGATGAGCTCGAGGCAGTCAAAGCGCATCGGGCGGT
>DATHGO010000096.1:0-4739 GCA_035317585.1 Gemmatimonadaceae bacterium
GGGCTCGCCTTGAGCGCCGCAACGATCGGCCCGGCCATATAAGACTGCGCCGCAGCTTTGTTCTCGAAAAGGTAGATCCCGCCGGCTTCGTGTTCTGCCTCGTTCATCAACCATACCTTCCATGCGAGACCGGGTGTGTCCGCAATCGGTTGCGCCGCGTCGAGCCACGCCGCTGACAAGTCGGCGCGTGGAATGCTGAACTTGAGATTCACCTGCAGTATTTGCTGTGGCATGCGGTTCTCCTGTTGCTTAGACCTGCCGACGGCATAGAGCCAAGTCAAGACTATCCGCAAACCGCGATCGCCTGGAAGACGCGTTTCGGGATCAGCCCGCCGCCAACAGCCGACCCGGACACGGCCCTGGGCCGGTACTCGTAAGTTCCGCTTTTCCCTGGCCGGTAGTCGTAAGTTCCGCCCTTCCCTGGCGAGTAGTCATAAGTTGCTTTTCCTTTCTTGTGACCAACTCGAGCAAGAGACCTCAAATGGATCGCAGAGACTTCGTTCAGCGCGGCGCGACCCTCGCCGGCAGCGCCGCCCTACTCGGCCTCACTCCTACAGGAGCCAGCGCCGGAGAGGCACAGGAGGGCCAGCGAGATTTTGCCCCCGAGCTAGCCGCTCTCCCATCTCGACGGGCGGACGCGCCCGCACCAATCACCGAGACCGAACGAGTGCAACGGCGCGACAAGGCCCAGCGACTAATGAAAGAGCTGGGCTACTCCGCGATGCTCATCGAACCGGGCGCGAACATGATGTACTTCTCGGGTATCGAGTGGGCACGAAGCGAGCGCCTCTTCGCTTTGATCCTGCCGCAGACGGGAAAAGGCATCGTCATCGCGCCGGGTTTCGAGCAAGGCCGCGCAGCCGACCAGGTGAATGGGAGGTTCGATATCCGGGTTTGGCAGGAGGATGAGAGTCCCGAGGCGCTGGTCGCCAGCATCCTCAAGGAGTGGGGTGTCGCCACGGGCAAGCTCGGCGTCGACGGGAGCGCGCGCACGTTCGTGTTCCACGAGCTGGCTCTCGCCGCGCCGGCAATCCAGATGGCAACCGCCGAGGCAATCACGAATGCCTGTCGAGGCACCAAGTCCGCGCACGAGATCGAGATCATGCGATTCGCCAATCAGATCACGCTCGAGACCTATCGTGCCGCATTCAAAACTTTGCGCACGGGGATGACGCAGGCGGAGCTTGGGAAGAACGTATTGGATGGATTCTCGAAGGCTGGCTTTCCGGGCGGTTTCGCGCTGGTGCTGTTCGGCGAATCGTCGGCATATCCTCACGGACTGCCGAAGCCGCGCACGCTCGAGGAAAACCAGGTGGTCCTGATCGATGGCGGCACGACCGTGCACGGTTACCAGTCCGACATGACGCGGACCGTCGTCTTCGGCGCACCTGCTCCGGAAGCACAGAAGGTATTCGATATCGTGCACGAGGCTCAGCGGCAGGCCGTCGCGTTCGCTGGACCGGGCAAGAAATGCGGAGAGGTGGATGCCGTGGCGCGAAAGGTGATTACCGATGCCGGTTACGGGCCGGACTATCGAACTTTCTCCCATCGCCTCGGGCACGGAATCGGGATGGAAGGCCACGAGTGGCCGTACCTCGTGCGGGGGAGTCAGATAGTGCTGCAGCCGGGGATGACGTTCAGCGACGAGCCCGGGATCTATCAGTACGGCAAGTTCGGGATTCGCCTCGAAGACATTTTGGCGATTACGGAGAACGGCGCCGAGATGATGACGCCGACACAGACGTCGTTATCACCTCTGCTGCCCTGATAGTGAACTGCAACCGAAGACAACCTGCCTGGTGCTGTGGACGAACCGGCAGGGCTGCGGGCTGGTGGTCTTCAGTTCCGTTTCTCTCGCTTGAGCGCCCTCAGAACGACCACATCATAGTCATCGGTTTGCAGTTTCCCCCGGAGTGGTCTTCAGTTTGCATCAGAAATGCATAATTATACTCTTGACCTGGATGCGCTCAGCGGACTATCTTGCTCCCAAGCACCAGTCACAAGACAGAGGCGCCAACTTGATCAAGCCGCTCGCTAATTATCGAATTCTCCTTCATCCCGCCTCGAATCGACTTGGGGCAAGGGGGAGATTTTGCGCGGGCACCAACACAGACTCATAGCAGGTTGCTCGAATAAACGCGCAAAGGACCTCTCCCAGATCGGAAGAGGTCCTTTTTTTATGCGCGGCACCCACAGGAGCGAGGGCTCCAGGGATAGGCGATGACGGAAAAGCAGGGATTGTACGACCCGGCTTACGAGCACGACGCGTGCGGGATCGGCTTTGTCGCCCACATCCACGGCGTCCGCTCGCGCGACGTCGTCGAGAAGTCGCTCGAGGTCCTTCACAATCTCACCCACCGTAGCGCGATCGCGGCCGACGGCTGCACCGGCGACGGTGCCGGCATCCTGCTCCAGGTCCCACACGCTTTCCTGAGACGGGTTTGCGGCCCGATCGGAATCTCCTTGCCCGACGCGGGCAGCTATGGCGTGGGCATGCTCTTCCTGCCTTCGCGTCGTGCCGACCGTCTCATCTGCGAGCACATGATAGAAGCAGCTGTCGCGGACGAGGGCTGCACCGTGTTGGGCTGGCGCGATGTTCCCGTCGACGAGTCTGTCCTGTCCGCTCCCACTCGGCGGGCGCGGCCGGCGGTACGGCAGCTATTCGTTGCGCGGATGGGCGTGGGACGCGAGGTCGACACCAGCTCTTCGTTCGAGATATCGCTGTACGTGATCCGCCGGAGAATAGAAGCCGCGCTGCGCGAGATTCAGGGCAGCGAATGCTACCTGGCGAGCTTTTCCTCGCGCACCGTGGTCTACAAGGGGATGCTGCGGCCGGACCAGCTGGCGCAATTCTATCCCGATCTTCGCGAGCCCGACCTGGCGAGCGCGATCGCGATGGTCCACTCACGTTTCTCGACCAACACTTTCC
Organism: Gemmatimonadaceae bacterium; assembly: GCA_035317585.1. Lineage (GTDB taxonomy): Bacteria > Gemmatimonadota > Gemmatimonadetes > Gemmatimonadales > Gemmatimonadaceae > UBA4720. Next base: position 2,930 of record DATHGO010000096.1, read on the forward strand.
CGTCGTGGCGGCTGGCGCACCCGTACCGGTTCCTCTGCCACAACGGCGAGATCAACACGCTGCGCGGAAACCTCAGTTGGATGCGCGTGCGGGAATCCATCATGTTCTCGTCGCGCTTCGGCGGGCGCCTCGCTGCGTTGCTGCCAGTTTGCGGCGAGAATCAGAGCGATTCGGCTTCCCTGGACAACGCGCTCGAGCTACTGACGCTCGCGGGCCGGCCCCTCGCGCACGCGATGGCGATGCTGATTCCTGAGGCGTGGGAAGGACACGCGACGATGCCCGATGATCGGCGCGCGTTTTACGAGTACCACGCGTCGTTGATGGAGCCGTGGGACGGCCCGGCCGCCGTCGCCTTTACTGACGGGCGACAGGTTGCAGCCATGCTCGATCGCAACGGGCTCCGGCCCGCGCGGTACGTCGTCACCTCTGATGATTTCGTCGTGCTCGCATCGGAGGCGGGGGCTTTGACGATTCCCGTCGAAAATATTCGCGCCAAGGGTCGGCTCGAGCCGGGTAAAATGCTCGTCGTCAATACTACGCAGGGGCGGATACTCGACGACGAGGCGATCAAGATGGAGCTGGCTGCGGTGAGGCCGTACCGGCGCTGGGTTACCGAACAGCGTGTTGACCTGGCGGAGCTCATCGCGAAGAACGGGGCTGGTGAACTGCAACTGCGAGAAGAGCTAGGTGGGAGGGACGAGGTACTAGGTGCGAGGTTGGAGGTAGAAGAGCCACGTTCGGCGTTCGTGCCGCTTGAGGTTCGGCAGAGGGCTTTTGGGTATACCGCCGACGAAATCAAAATGGTTCTTGGGCCTATGGGTGAGGCGGGCGAGGAGCCCGCGGGATCCATGGGTAACGATACGCCGCTCGCGGTGCTCTCTCGGCGGCCGCAGCTCCTCTTCTCGTATTTCCGGCAGATGTTCGCGCAGGTGACGAATCCGGCCATCGATCCGATTCGCGAGCAGCTCGTGATGTCGCTCGCAATGAATCTCGGGCCGCAGGGGAATCTGCTCGAGGAGACCGCTGAGCACGCCAAGCAGCTACGCGTCGCGCAACCGGTTCTCACCGAGCAGGCGATGGTCGCGTTGCGTGGTGTGAGCGACCCGACTTTGCGTGCGGTTACGCTTCCGACTCTCTTCCCCGTTGCCGGTGGTGTCGACGCGCTGGAATTGGCGGTCGACGACCTGTGTCACGCTGCTGCCGAAGTGGTCGCGGCCGGGTGCGGCGTTCTGGTTCTCAGCGACCGCGAGATGAGCATGGATCAGGCTCCGATTCCGTCGGCGCTCGCGATCTCTGCCGTCCACCATCATCTCATTCGCGAGGGACTGCGCTGGCGCGTGAGTATCGTCGCCGAGACCGGCGAAGCCAGGGAGGTTTCGCATCTCGCGCTCCTGATCGCTTATGGCGCGAGCGCGGTGCACCCGTATGTCGCGCTCGAGACCGTCGCTGCAATCGCTCGCCCGGAAGCCGCTGGAGACAAGCCGCACGGGGCCGCTGCCCAGGAGCGCTACGTGAAGGCGCTCGGCAAAGGCATGCTCAAGATCATGTCGAAGATGGGCATCTCCACCTTGCAGAGTTACTGCGGCGCCCAGTTGTGGGAAGCGGTGGGATTGAGCGGCGCGCTCGTGGATCGTCACTTCGCCGGCACGCCGTCGCGCGTAGACGGCATCGATATGGATCTCATCGCCGAAGAGACGCTGCGCCGGCACGCGCACGCGTTTGACGACGAATCCATCGACACACGACTGGATCCCGGTGGCGAGTACCAGTACCGCGTGCAGGGCGAGCATCACAACTGGAATCCGATGAC
>DATHGO010000097.1:0-5912 GCA_035317585.1 Gemmatimonadaceae bacterium
TGCCTACTTGGAAAGCTGTTCGGCGCGTTCAATCACGCCGTCGATCCCGCCCTGCATGAAAAACGCCTGCTCGGGATACTGATCGAATTCGCCGGCGACAAGTCTCTCGAACGACGAGACCGTCTCCTCGAGCTTCACGTACTGGCCCGGATAGCCCGTAAACTGCTCCGCGACCGCGAACGGTTGCGACATGAATCGCTGAATTCTTCTGGCCCGACCCACCACCAGCTTGTCGTCCTCCGAAAGCTCGTCCATACCAAGAATCGCGATGATGTCCTGGAGCTCCTTGTATCGCTGCAGGATCTTCTGCACGTCGGTCGCAACCTTATAGTGGCGCTCGCCGATGAATTGGGCGTCGAGAATTCGGGAAGACGATGCGAGAGGATCGACCGCGGGATAAATGCCCAGCTCGGTAATCGCGCGCGACAGCACGACGGTCGCATCGAGGTGCGCGAACGCAGTCGCCGGCGCCGGGTCGGTGATGTCGTCGGCGGGAACGTAGATCGCCTGCACCGAGGTGATCGATCCGTTCTTGGTCGAAGTGATGCGCTCCTGCAGGTCGCCCATCTCCGTCGCCAGCGTCGGCTGATAACCCACGGCGCTGAGCATGCGGCCAAGCAGGGCCGAGACTTCGGAGCCCGCTTGCGTGAAGCGGAAGATGTTGTCGATGAACACCAGGACGTCCGAGTTCTCGACGTCGCGGAAATACTCGGCGACCGTCAGACCCGACAATCCAACGCGCAGTCTCGCTCCCGGCGGCTCGTTCATCTGGCCATAGATGAGCGCGCAGGAGTTGATTACGCCCGATTCCTTCATCTCGAGATAGAGATCGTTCCCTTCGCGCGTGCGCTCGCCGACGCCGCAGAAAACGGATTTGCCGCCGTGCCCCTTGGCGACGTTGTTGATCAACTCCTGGATGACGACTGTCTTGCCGACGCCGGCGCCACCGAACAGTCCGATCTTTCCGCCCTTCACGAACGGAGCGATGAGATCGACGACCTTGATTCCAGTCTCGAAGATTTCGGTCTTGGGCTCGAGATCCGCAAACTGGGGGCTGGGACGATGGATCGGCCAGCGCTCGACGTTGTCGGGAATCGGCGGGCCGTTGTCGACCGGGTTGCCGAGCACGTTGAGAATTCTGCCGAGCGCAGCCTCGCCAACTGGAACCGTGATCGGGCCGCCGGTGTCTTCCACCTTCATTCCGCGGACGACGGCGTCAGTCGACGACATCGCCACCGCGCGCACCTGATTGCGGCCGATGTGCTGCTGGACCTCGACGACAACGTCAATGTCGGTGCCGGCATCTGTCTTCTCACGGATGCGCAGAGCGTTGTAAAGCTCGGGCAGGTGCTCGGACTCGAATTCGACGTCGAGCACGGGTCCGATTACCTGGACCACCTTCCCGAAATTCGACTTTTTCGCCTCGGCGGCAGCTGACTTTTTTCTCTCGGTGCGGACGGCTGTAGCCATGATTACCCCTGTAACGCAGAGGCACCGCCGACAATTTCGGCGATCTCCTGCGTGATCTGCGCCTGGCGGGCGCGGTTGAATGTGCGGCGTAGAACGTTGAGCATCTCACCCGCGTTGTCGGTCGCGTTCTTCATCGCGGTGCGCTGAGCGCTTTGAAATCCGGCTTCGTTCTCGACCAGCGCGCGGTAAACCGAGTTGCGCACATAGGATGGGAGAAGCTGCGTCAGAATCACTTCAGCCGACGGCATCAGAATGTAGTCGGGCTGAGGACCCTTGCGCTCCGGCGGCGTCACCGGCAGCACCAGCTGCGAAGTCGGCGGCGTCGAGAGTGCGGAGTTGAACTTCGAGTAGATGACATAAACCGCGTCGATCTCACCCGAAGCAAATCGTTCGATCAAGCCATCGACGAGCTCGGCGGCGTTCGCGACGGTTGGCTGGCCAGTGATGTCGGTGCGGCTGGAGGCCACGGCGCGGCCGACGTAGCGGAAATAGCCGATTCCCTTCTTGCCTACGACATGGAGCTCAGGCTCGACGTTCTTCTCGCTGAGGCGCGCGAGAAGATTGCGCGCTTCCTTGAGCAGATTGGCGTTGAACGCTCCAGCGAGGCCGCGGTTGCTGGTGAGAAGGATTACGGCCGCCTTCCTGGTTTCAGCCGGTTGGCGCATGAGCGGGAAGCTCTCCGCCAGCTCCGGCGTGTAGAGGTTCGCGATCACTTCAGTGAGCGAGTTGGCGAATGGACGCGCGGCCACGACGCGATCCTGCGCGCGCTTCATCTTGGACGTAGCCACCATCTCCATCGTCCGCGTGATCTTCCGCGTGTTTTCGACGGATTTGATCCGTCCTTTCAGCTCACGACCCTTCGCCATGCGTTACGGCTTCGCGGGGTTGAATTGCTGGTTGAAGCTGTCGATCCCGCGCCTGAGATCGGCTTCGCTCTCCTTGGACAGGACTTTCTCGGTGCGGATCTTCTGCGGCACCTGCGGGAATTGCTTGTCCATGAACTCGAGGAATCCTTTCTCCCAATCCTTTAGCCGGTTCACCGGAATCGGATCGAGGAATCCGTTGGTGACGGCGAAAATCACCATCACCTGGTGCTCCACCGCCATCGGACGGTACTGTGGCTGCTTCAGGACTTCGACTGTTCGCGCGCCCCGCTCGAGCTGCTTCTTGGTGGCCGCATCGAGGTCCGACGCAAAGGAGGAGAACGCTTCCAGCTCACGATACTGCGCGAGATCGAGCCTCAGTCTGCCGGCAACGGAGCGCATCGCCTTCACTTGGGCAGAGCCGCCGACGCGGGAAACAGAGATTCCGACGTTGACCGCCGGACGGACGCCGGCGAAGAATAGATCCGCCTCGAGGAAGATCTGGCCATCAGTGATCGAGATGACGTTCGTCGGGATGTACGCCGACACGTCGCCCGCCTGTGTTTCGATGATCGGAAGCGCGGTCAACGAGCCGCCGGCCTTCTTGATGTTCTTGCCATCGATGATCGATGGATCTTCGCTCAGCTTCGCCGCTCTTTCGAGGAGGCGCGAGTGGAGGTAGAACACATCGCCCGGGAATGCCTCGCGTCCAGGAGGGCGACGAAGTACGAGCGACAGCTGGCGATAAGCCGCCGCCTGCTTCGAGAGATCGTCGTACACGCAAAGCGTCGGTAGCCCTTCGTCGTACATGAAATACTCGGCCATCGCGCAGCCGGAATAGGGGGCGATGTACTGCATGGGCGCCGGATCGGACGCCCCGGCGACGACGACGATCGAGTACTCCATCGCGCCAGCCTGGCGAAGCTTCTCGACGACGGACGCAACAGTCGAGTTCTTCTGGCCGATCGCGACGTAGACGCAGATGACGCCAGTGCCCTTCTGATTGATGATCGTGTCGATGGCGATAGCGGTTTTTCCGGTTCCACGATCACCGATGATGAGCTCGCGCTGTCCGCGGCCGATCGGGATCATGGAGTCAATGGCTTTGATACCGGTTTGGAGCGGCTCCTTCACGGGCTGCCGAACGATGATTCCGGGCGCCTCCGATTCCACCTTGCGGGTATGCTTGGCGTTGATCGGACCCGCGTCATCGAGGGGACGTCCGAGCGGATCGACCACGCGGCCAACCAGCTCGTGCCCGACCGGAACCTCGAGCACGCGACGGGTGCGCCGGACCTCATCCCCTTCCTTCAGCTGGAGGTAATCACCCAGCACCACCGAGCCGATGTTGTCCTCTTCGAGATTGAGGGCGAGCGCGGTGATCTTCTCGCCGGTCTCGGACGAGGTCACCTCGAGCATCTCCCCGGCCATCGCCTTCTGCAATCCGTAGATGCGGGCGATTCCGTCCTTGACCTCGAGGACGGTGCCGACGTCCTCGACATCGAGCTCGTGGAGGTCCGCCGCTTCGATTTCGCGGAGGAGGATGTCCTTGATTTCGCTGGGACGAAGGATCGTATCAGTGGCCATTGATTAGTGCTCTGAAACTGGGTTGGCGGGAGCCTCGGAAACCCGTTCGGCGGAGGGATTTCCTAGCTTGTGAAATTTATCACAAGCTCCTTTCCGAGGCAACAATAGACACTCTGGAAGAGTCGGGCCGTCAGAAAAAAACATCAGGCGCTCATGGAGATCAAAGAGGCTGCGGACTGCGGACTAACTACTTGAGGATTTCGGACCAACTGCAATTGCGAATCGCAGACTAATTGCGGATTGGGAGACTAACTTCGGATTGAGGACGTATTACGGAGTAAGGACTAAGTACAGGCTGCGAGTTCTTCGCCTGTAGTTCGCAGTTCGTAGTTAGTGTCCCAATCCGCAGTTAGTCTGCGATTCGTAGTAGCCGTTGGCTCGCAGTCCTCAGCCGTTAGTTCGCAGTTGTAGGCTAGGTTCTGCTTCTGGTTCTTCCCTGCGCGAAGCGATCGATAAGATCCGTGGTCCGGAGCCTCGCCAAGGACGCTGGTCGTGTACCGAAAATCCTTTGCGCGGTTACGGCGAGGTGCGAGGACGAGGCAAAGTCGAGGATGCGCGCGATGTCGCGGATGTCGTGGCCGGGATTCTTTGCCAGCTCCGCCGCGGCGATAAGCCTGACGAGATCGATGACGCGCTTCAGATTCGGCGCGCCTGGTTTGGCGAAGTTCCGGCTCAGGTGCTCGCGGCTCAGCCCCACCGCCTTCGCCAACTCCTTCGTCGTGACCGGCCGCCCTGAATGCGCGACGATAACCTCCCACGCGCTTTTCTGGAGCGGAGTAGTGAGCCCGAGCGCCGGCGGCGGCTCTCTCAACGCCTGACGGAAGCGCGTGGAGAAGGCGTGCGGCTGAACGAGATCGCGCGCCGCGTTTTCGTCGATTCCCTCGACGATCACATCGATGAACCCGAGGCCCGCGCAGCGAGCAGCGGTTGGAGTGTCCGTCGGACGCAGTGGCGTGATCGCGAAGAAGGGCGCGCTGGGAAATTCGGCGGCAAACGCGGCAGCCTTCCAGGTGTCCTCGCCCGGTGAGCCGACGTCGATGAGGGCCGCATCGACCAGCGCCCTCCGAAAGACTGCTTCGAGCTCCTCGGCCGAGCGGGTGGAGATGATCTTCCACCGGCGGCGCGGAAACGCGGAGCGGACGAGTGCGCGAGCGCGCTCGCGCTCAAGGTGGACTACAAGAGATGGCAGCGTCGATCCATTCGCGGATGAGGCCACGATCAAACCCCCGCTTCCGCGACGTCGAGGTCGGGTTTGCCCTCGATAAATTGCCGTACGATGGGATCATGTGTGTGCTGGATCTCGTCCACCGTTCCCACCTGCCGGACCTTGCCTTCGAAGAGCATCGCGATGCGCGAGGCAACGGTATAGGCGCTTCGCATGTCGTGGGTGACGACGATGCTCGTGACACCGAGCTTCTCGCGCATGCGGATCATCAGCTGATCGATGATGGCGCTGGTGACGGGATCGAGTCCGGTGGTCGGCTCATCGTACAGGATGTACTTGGGCTGCCGCGCGATCGCGCGAGCGATGCCAACGCGCTTTCTCATTCCGCCGGACAGCTCGGCCGGGAACTTCGATTCCACACCGGGGAGATCGACGAGCTCCAGCGCTTCGCCGACACGCTTTACTATGTCGCGCTCGCTCAGCCGCCCCTCCTTACGCAATCCCATGGCGACGTTGTCACAGATGCTGAGCGAGTCAAAAAGCGCGGCGAACTGAAAGACGTAACCGATGTGGGATCGGAGCGCGTACAGGTCGGGACGCGAAAGTTTCGGGACCTCCTGGTTGTCTACCCAGACGGTGCCGCGATCCGGCTCGAGCAATCCGACGATGTGCTTGATCGCGACCGACTTGCCGGTTCCTGAATAGCCGATGAGGGCCACTGTCTCGCCCTCTTCGACTTCGAGGGAGAAGCCCTCGAGGACTTTTTTTTCGCCGAAGGATTTGTAGACGTCGACCAGCTTGATCATGTCACAAAGATGGAGCCCGGC
>DATHGO010000098.1:0-6492 GCA_035317585.1 Gemmatimonadaceae bacterium
CAATGAGAAAGGACACTACAAACCGCCTGGTTGAGGCACCCAGCCGGTTGACTGCGCTCTCATTGGCGACTGCTCTGGCGCTCACAGGAACCGCTTGCAGTCGAAAGACTGAGCAGAGCAAAGCAGCGACGTCTGATTCCATGTCGGCGATGAAGGGCATGACGACGGACACGACTATGCGATCCACCGCTCCCGACACCAACTCCATAACCTTTACCGCCGCACAGATCGAGCACGGAAAGATTCAATGGGCCCCGGCAGCACTTGGACACTCGTCCACGTCCGCAGTCATCCCCGGAACGATTATTCCCAATGAGAATCGCACGGCCCGCCTCAGTGCCCCGGCCGAAGGGAGAGTAGTCACCGTTCGGGTTCAGCCAGGTGACGGAGTCGGACGCGGGCAGGTTCTGGTGACCTTGCTCGGGCCCGGCGCAGGATCAGCCCAGTCGGATGTCTCCAAGGCAGCATCGCAGGTCGTCGCGATGCGGGCGCAAGCCGGTTACGCGCGAGCCGCTCGGGATCGAGCGGAGCGTTTGCTCGCCCTCATGGCGATTCCCAGACAGGACTATGAGCGCGCCATTGCTGATGATGAATCCGCGCAGGCATCTCTCTCGCAAGCGCTCGCTGAACAAAGACGAGCAATCGGGTCGGCTGAACAGTTGGGTGCGGGCGCATCTGCCACCGGTGAGATGGTGCTCCGTTCGCCGCTGTCGGGAGTCGTTCTGACCCGCAATGCGCAGCCGGGCGCCGTAGTGTCGGCTGGGACGCAACTGATCTCGGTAACAGATCCGTCTTCTCTCTGGCTCCAGATAAATGCGCCAGAGAAGCTGGCGTCGCTTTTCAGGATCGGCGGCGCTCTCCACTTCTCCGTTCCCGCATACCCTGCCGACAAGTTCGACGCGCGGGTTACAGCGGTCGGCGCGGCACTCGACCCCGACAGCCGCACTCTTCTCGTGCGAGCAACGGTCCTGAACGGAAACCAGAAGCTAAAACCGGAAATGCTTGCGACCGTGTCAGTCGAAGGCGAAGGCGTGAGTACCGTGCCGGTTGTGCCAGACGGCGCGATTCAGCTCCTCGACGGTCGCGCCACTGTTTTCATCGCGAAGCCGAATCCTGCGGGAGGTGCGACTTTCGTCCGCCGAACGGTGGAAATCGGATCGCGCACAGCCTCAAATGTCGCGGTCGCGCGTGGATTGGCCGCGGGTGAGCTGATAGTGACGGTCGGAGCTTTCTCCGTGAAGGCGGAGCTCCAAAAGCGCTCCATGCCTCCCATGGAGATGTAAATGGAAAATCTCATCAACGGATTGATCGCGCTGTCCCTGAGGCATCGCACGGTTGTTGTGGCGGCGACCTTGGCGCTCGCGGCAGCGGGCGTCTGGGCATTCCGCACTTTGAACACTGACGCCTTCCCGGACCTGACTCCGAATCAGGTGATCGTGATGACGACCATCCCCAGTCTTTCGCCGGTGGAGGTCGAGCAGCAAGTCACCTATCCGATGGAGACCGCGATGCTCGGATTGCCCAGAACTCTGGGCGTCCGTTCGATCTCGAAAGTAGGACTCTCAGTCGTGACAGTGACATTCGAGGACGACGTCGATCTGTATTTTGCGCGATCGCAGGTCCAGCAGCGAATGCTTGACGCCGCAATGCAGCTTCCCGCTGGCGCACAACCGATGCTCGGTCCGCCGGCGACAGCGATGGGAGAGGTCTTTCAATACATGGTTGAGCCAACCACCGCGAGCCGAGACAGCCTGACTCTCATCGATTTGACAAACATTCAGGAATACACGATACGGCCGCTCCTCCGAACCGTTCCCGGCGTCGCGGATGTCAACGCGTGGGGAGGATTGCAGCAGCAGTTCGATGTGCTCGCGGATCCAAATAAGCTCTCCGGGTTTGGACTCACTTTGACTGACCTCAAGTCGGCGCTGACGAACAACAACTCCAATTTCGGAGCCGGGTACGTCGAGGATCGCGGCGAACGACTGACCTTGCGGGGACTCGGCCGCGTCTCTGACACGGCGGATATTGCGCGCGTGGTCGTCGCGACTCGTGGCACGACTCCCGTTTACGTCAGAGATGTGGCCCGCGTCGTCGTATCTGCGGAGCCCAGATATGGCGCGGTGACTCGTGATGGTCGCGGCGAGGCGCTCTCGGCAGTTGTCCTCATGCTCAAAGGGGCTAATGGTCGTGAGGTGGTTGACCGAGTCGTTCGCCGTTTGGCGGAAATCGAACCGATTTTGCCGAAGGGAGTTCGAATTCGGCCGTTCTACAATCAGGGAGAGGTAGTTACGACGACAACGCATACCGTTTTTCGGAATCTGGTCGAAGGCGCGTTGCTCGTGATTGCGATTCTCTTTCTCTTCCTCAGGAACATTCGGGCGTCGCTGCTCACGGCCTCGGTAATCCCCCTCTCGCTGCTCGTGGCTTTCATTGCAATGAAGCGGTTCGGTGTTACGGCCAATCTCATGAGCCTCGGCGCTTTGGACTTCGGGCTCATCGTCGACGCGTCTGTAGTCATGGTTGAGAACTTCATGCGTCGGATCGAAGGGCAGGACGGGCCTTCGTCGCCCGCGACCAGAGATCTATTGCGCGACGCTGCCTTCGAAGTGGGCCGCCCCGTCGTCTTCGGCGTTGCGATCATCATCGCCGTCTATGTTCCGGTGTTCACGCTCGAGGGTCTCGAAGGAAGAATGTTCCGCCCAATGGCATTCACTGTTTGCGCGGCCGTGCTCGGCTCGTTGCTGTTGGCCCTGACTTACATCCCAGCGGCTTCGTCGTTCCTGCTGACCGCTTCACGGACAGAATCATCCGAAGCAGTCCGCGCCCAGGCCGAGCCGAAGTGGTTCCTGGCCATTCGCTCGCGCTACTCGCGGAGTCTGGCGTGGGCAGTCGCTCACCGGAGACTTGTCGTGGGGACCGCGCTGGCCCTACTCGCGGTCGCGCTGGCCTCGATCCCGTTCCTGGGTTCTGAGTTCATGCCCAGGCTCGACGAGGGAAGCATGCTCATAGAAACGCGTCGAGCTCCAAGCACGTCACTTCCGCAAGGAGTTTCGGTTTCCGAAGAGGTAGAACTGACGCTCCACAAATTCCCGGAAGTCTCAAGCGTAGTGACGAACCTGGGCCGGCCACACGAGCCGACTGAAACGATGGCGCTCTATCAGGCTGATGTCTACGTGGGGCTGAAGCCCAAACGTGAGTGGCAAGCTCGATCCCTTGACCAGCTGATCGAGAAAATGGACCAGGCGCTCGGACAAATCCCCGGCCTCGAGTACGAGTTCAGCGCACCGATGCGGATGCGGCTCGATGAAGTAGTATCGGGAGTAAAAACCGATCTCGGTGTGAAGGTCTTTGGCGACAGCCTCCCGATGCTCCAGGAGAAGGCAAATGAAATGGAACGGCTCGTCGAGAAAATACCGGGAGCAGAGGACGCTTCTATCGGAATCAGCGCGGGAGCAATGCAGCTCGAGCTTGACCTCGATCGACCCGCGATTGCGCGGTTTGGGCTGAACGTGAACGATGTGCGTGAGGCGGTAGAGACAGGCGTCGGCGGAATGGCGGCAACAGAGGTGATCGACGGTCGGCGGCACTTTCCGGTAGTCGTGCGTCTCGATGTGCCTTATCGCTCAACGCCCGAGGCTATTGGTCAGGTCCTTCTAAGAACTCCGTCGGGCGCAACCGTTTCTCTGTCACAAGTGGCCAACATTCGCACCGTCGAGGGTCCCGAAGTCGTGAATCACGAGAACGGACAACGCTACGTGGTGGTCCAGAGCAACGTGAGAGGACGCGACCTTGGCGGCTTTGTCGGAGCTGTACGCGAAGAACTCAGCAATAAAGTCAAGCTGCCGCCAGGCTATTTCCTGGTATACAGCGGGCAGTTCGAGAACCAGGCCCGAGCAATGAAACGGCTGGGCATTATCGTGCCTCTGGTCCTGTTGCTGATCGCCAGCCTGCTCTATGTGAGTTTCGGAAATATTCGCCACGCGCTTCTCGTGATGCTGAACGTTCCGTTCGCACTTGTTGGTGGAATTGCCGCGCTCTGGCTTCGCGGATTGCATCTCAATCTCAGCGCGTCAGTCGGCTTCATCGCGCTGTTTGGCGTAGCAGTATTGAACGGCGTCGTGCTGTTGACGTACATCAACCAATTGCGCGAGAGAGGAAACAATCTCCGGGATGCAGTCCGCGAGGGAGCTGAGATCAGACTTCGCCCCGTCCTCATGACGGCCCTCGTCGCGAGCGTTGGATTTATTCCCATGGCCATCTCGACGAGCGCGGGTGCAGAGGTGCAGCGCCCGCTCGCGACCGTGGTCATCGGGGGCCTGGTCTCAGCCACCGCGCTTACTCTGCTCGTTCTCCCGACCGTTTACATCTGGTTGGAGGAACGGTTTAGCCCGGCTTCTTGACCGCTCAAATATTTAGGTATCCTAAAGGCAGATTGAGCCATACAAAACATGTTTCGGGTTGCCTCATGAGATCTGCCGTGGGTTGTGTTCTATGTGCGTTGCTAGCCGGCGCACGAGTCGCGGCACAGGAATCTGCGAAAGAATCCGCCGAACCGTTGACGCAACCGGCATCGGTGCGGGGACCGATCGAAGACAACAGCTTCCTCATTGAAGAGGCGTACAATCAGGAGGCGGGCGTGGTGCAGCACATCAGCGCCTTTTCCGTGCAGCGTGCGACCCGCGCGTGGGCGTACGCCTTCACGCAGGAATGGCCGCTCTTCAGCCAGCGGCACCAATTGAGTTTCACCGTCCCGGTCGTCTCCGCGGGCCGCGGTTCTGGCAGCGGAGTCGGCGACATCGCACTTCATTACCGTTATCAGCTCGCCGACGGGAAGCGATTCGGAGTCCTCGCGGCTCCGCGACTCAGCCTGCTCTTGCCCAGCGGCGATGCGCGCCGGGAGCGCGGTGCGGGCGGCGCGGGCGTGCAGGTAAACCTGCCGATCACGGTCGAGCACTCGGCGCACTTCGTCACGCACTGGAACATGGGCGCCACGCTAACACCCTCGGCGAGAAACGCGCTTGGCGACGAAGCGACGACCCGCAGCTACAACGCGGGCGCCAGCGTGATATGGCTGGCCTTGTCCGCTCTGAACGTCATGCTCGAGGTCGCGGGGTCCAGAGACGAGGCGGTATCCGGCCCGGGCGAGCGTGTGCCATCCCGGAGTCTCTTGCTCTCACCCGGCATACGGGGCGCGATCGACTTCTCCTCGGGGCTGCAGATCGTGCCCGGGATCGCCGTGCCGATAGGGATCGGCCCGAGCCGCGGCGACCGCAGGCTCTTCCTCTATCTCAGCTTCGAACACCCATTCTCCGAACGCGGTAGACGCTCACTGACGCCGGATTCGTCTGGAACTTTGGGTGCATCGCGCCGATGAGATTCTGCGCGTAGCAAAACAAAAAACCAAATATGACTACCGGCCGGGGGCCGTCAGTTGCCGTTGTAGTTTAGCTGCTCAGATCCTCGAGCTCGACAGAGTACCCTTTCCACGGTCGCCCACTCTTTCTTGTCCCCGTGTAGTACTCATCGATCGCAGCCCTGACCACCATGTCAGAGAGCCGCTTGTTCACCGAGGTGACCGCGTTCGAGTCGGTGTCGGCCGCGACGGTGATCTGCGACAACCCGCACAGCCGCTTGATGGTGACCACCACATTTTCCGGCGGCCGGCCTTCCTTCTTCAAATCGCGTACGAGATTGCGAACCGCGGCAATCAGATCTTCGGGCGATACGGTGCTTTCAGTCGCACGTTCGAACGCAGTGCGGACGTTGTCTTCCAGCTTTTTGGTCATTTGAGATCTCGGGTGTGGCTCTTCAGTCGATGAGCCGCTTGGGCTCTCCTCGCTCATTCGACACCGGTGGAGTCGCGCGCGTCAACTCGTTTGACGTCACGGACACTAATTCGTTCGACCCGGATTGGGAAAGTGCCGAGCTATCACTCGAGCTGTCGGGACGACTTGCTTCGCCGATGTGTCTCTTGAACTCACGTATCCCCTTCCCCAGCGATCCCGCGATCTCGGGAATTCGCTTCGGCCCGAACACGAGAATCGCCACCGCGAGAACCATCAGCAGGTGTGGAAGGCTCAGATTCTCGAACATCTCTCAAAGGTGAAGGTCGCGTGTGCTTCAAGCGGTGCCGCACCCGAGTCCGACAAGCAACACGAGCTCAACCATTCCAGCAGCCTTACGGTGTTTTGCAAAGAGTGGAATCCCGTCTTCGATTGGCTCGTGCGCTCGTTGGAACTTGGGGATCTGCGTTCCCTCACTTGAGAGTACGCACGTGTGCGCAATTCGTTGAACGGGCGAAGGTGATCTTAGCGGTTTCTTAATATCGAGCGGCGGAAATGCGCCCCTAGCTTTCGCACCTATGATCGGCTTCTCGCGGGCGGGGGTTGTTACAGAGAAATCATCCGCCTGTCGAGGGGCGCCCGCGATTTCACCATTCCGCTTCGCGCTCGCATGCATCTCGTTGTTGCTGACGGTGGCGACCGCCGA
>DATHGO010000099.1:0-10856 GCA_035317585.1 Gemmatimonadaceae bacterium
CCCGGCACCATCGAGATGCGCTGCGCCATGAACGTCTCGCCGTATTCGTCGAGCTGCGAGAGCGGCATGGTCTTCGATGTCAGCGCGAAATAAAGGATCGGCTGGTCAGCGGGGTTCACCTTTCGGTAGGACGGCGGGAGAATGCCGAGTGGAAGGCTGCGCAACGTTTGAGAGATCGCGGCCTGGACGTCCGCCGCGGCAGCGTCGATGCTGCGGTCGAGCGAGAACTGGATCGTGATGGATGTCGAGCCGAGCTGGCTCGACGACGTCATGTTGTCGATCCCGGCGATCGTCGAGAATTGCTTCTCGAGCGGGGTGGCGACCGCGGCAGCCATCGTCTCGGGGCTGGCGCCGGGAAGATTGGCGTTCACCTGAACGGTCGGGAAGTCAACCGACGGCAGATCACTCACCGGCAGTCTGGTGTACGCGACACCTCCGAAAAACAGAATCCCGATCATCACCAGCGCGGTCATGACGGGCCGACGAATGAATAGCGCGGTCATTTCTGCACCCCCTTTATCGCGACCTTTGATCCGGGGACGAGGCGCGACTGACCGTCTACGATCACGCGCTCGCCATCCGTTAGACCACTCGCGATGACAGTGACCGTATCGACAGTCCGCGCGACTTGAACTGGCCGCTGTCTGGCGGTCCCCGCAGTGTCGATCGTGTACACGTATGTCCCCTGTTGTCCCGTCAACACTGCTGGCGACGGCAGCGTCAAGGCATTGGGATCGACGTACAGTTGCAGCGCAACGCTCATGTACTGCCCTGGCCACATCGTGCCTTCGGGATTGCTGAATCGCGCCTTCAGCAGGACGGTTCCGGTCGTTGAATCGACGTTGTTGTCCACGAAAGCGAGAGTCCCCTGTAGCGGTACCCCGGATCCCTCTGAAGGGGTCGCGCGCACCTGCAGCGCATTGCCACCACGATAGTACCGCTGAATGTCGGGAAACTGGCTTTGCGCGATCGAAAACCTGACCAGGATCGGCTGGATCTGGTTGATCACTACGAGCGGTGGAGTGCTGTTCGCCTTGACCAGATTTCCTTGCCGAACCAGAAGGCTTCCGGTCCGGCCGGAGATCGGCGCCCGGATAGTGGTGTTGGCAACATCGAGTGCGGCTTTTTGAACGTTGGCGCGATCCGCGGCTACGGTGGCGGCCGCGGACGCGGCATTCGCTTCGGCCTGATCCGCCTGCGAGCCGGTAACGTAGCCTTCCTTAACCAGCGCGGCGTAGCGCACGGCATCACGCTGCGCACTCACGGCCATGGCTTGATCCCGCGCGAGTTGGGCTCGCGCCTGATCGAGCACAGCTACATAGGGACGCGGATCGATCTCGAACAGGACCTGCCCCGCCTGGACCGGCTGTCCTTCCGCGAACGTGACGCGATTCAGTATGCCATTTACCTGGGATTCGACCGCCACGGTCTGCATCGGCTCGGCCACTCCGTTGGCGGTGACGACGTACGGAACCGACGCGCGTTTCACCGTCGTCACACTGACGGGGACCGCTGGCTGACGCGGAGGGTCTTTTTTCGAGCAGGCCGCAATCGCGGAAAGCGCGACGGCGGCAATGCACGCGGAAACGGTGCGCGCGCTCATCAATTGGCTGGGTTCGGAAGTGGACGCGACACGGCTGAATCAGGGGAGAATGCAAATGGAGCGTCGCCGTGTACTCCTAGTACCCCGGCG
Organism: Gemmatimonadaceae bacterium; assembly: GCA_035317585.1. Lineage (GTDB taxonomy): Bacteria > Gemmatimonadota > Gemmatimonadetes > Gemmatimonadales > Gemmatimonadaceae > UBA4720. Next base: position 1,694 of record DATHGO010000099.1, read on the forward strand.
TCGCGAGCGAGTTGCGCGAGTGAAGTGTACCACTGCCAGCGCGACTGAACCTGCTGCGCCCTCGCGCTGGCGAGAGCCGTCTGGGCCGTCAGGAGATCGATAATGCTGCCGACCCCTTCCCGATACCGCCCGGCCGCGACCTGAACCGACTGCTGAGCGCTGACGAGGAGGTCATCCGCGGTGGCGACGCGTTGCTCCGCTGTCTGCAGCGCATAGTACGACACGAAGACCTCGGTGATGACCTGTTGGCGCGTCTGCTCGGCCAGCGAGGCCACCGCGTCGGCCTGGGCTCTGGCAGCCGACACGTCGTACTGACGAGAGAAGCCATTGAACATCGGGACAGACAATCCGAGCGATATCGTGTACGATGGGCCCGCGAATGTCGGAGGGGTGGAATATGTTCGTGCTGCATTTCCGCCGAGCGCGAGAGAGGGAAACTCGGCGGCTCGCGCGACACGAACCTGTGAGGCAGCGGCGGCAGCCTGTGCCCGCGCCGCCGCCAAATCCGGACGATTTCGGAGTGCGTCGTTGATGACGCTGTCGACGCTCAATGCGAGAGCTTTCACTGGGATTGCCGCGCCAGTCAACGGCTCGAGATCAAAGGGTAGATTCGCCGGAAGTCCGAGGGCTGAAGCGAGGGAGCCCCGCGCTGCCTGAAGGCTCCCCTGCGTAGTCTCGAGATTCAACTGCTCCTGTGACAGCGCGGTGCGCGCCTGGAGCACGTCAGCGATCGTTGCGAGCCCGACTCTGTTCCGCTGCGTGGCAGCGTTCAGATTTGCCGTAGCTTCTGCTATCGCCGATCGCTCGGCTACAAGCAGCGCGGAGGTTGCCATGTATGTGAAGTAGGCAACCTGCGCCTGGAGTACGGTGTTCTGAATCGTCGCGTTGTGCGAGAGATTCGCCGCGAACAGGCTTTGGCGCGCTCTCTCGATCGAGCCGGAGCGGCCGCCGAAATCGAGCAGCAGATAGTTGAGCGTTATGGACGGTACGCGATCCGTGCGTTGTCCAGCCGGCCGCGCCAATGTCGCTGGTGATTTGATGCGTGAAACCGTCGCCGCGCCATCTATCGTCGGGTAGTACTCGCCGCGCGCTGAACCGTACATGGCGGCAGCGGCGCGCGCCTGTGCCCAGGATGCGCGTGTCGCGGGATTGTTGCGCAGCGCGAGGTCGACGACATCGACCAGCGTGAGCTGACGTATCCGCTGTTGCAGGTCAGGTGGGACTGCGATCGCGATGAGTGGCGTCACCACCGATTCCGGTTTGATGGCACCCGCGGGAGGAATCCAGGGAACGCTGGGCGATGGTGATGCGCCGGCAGCTCCGTTCACTCGGGGCGGATTTCCGCAACCCGCGACGAAGGAAACCAAGAGCATGGAAATGCCTTGGAGATATCTCGTTGTATGCGACATTATTCCCAATACGCTGCCCACGCCGGTTCTGCTGATCTATAGAGAGGTTTTGTGCGACGCCCGCTTGCACTACATTTGGCGATTCGTATCGACATCGGGAGCCAATGACGAAGTATAAGTTCGCGAAAGTTCCGCCGCGCGGCGAAGGGATCGTTTACAAGAATGGTACGCTCAGCGTGCCGGATAACCCGATCATCCCATTCGTTGAAGGCGACGGCACCGGTCCCGACATCTGGCGCGCATCCGTTCGCGTGTTCGACGCGGCCGTCGAGAGAGCCTACGACGGCAAGCGAAAGATCGCCTGGATGGAGGTGTTCGCGGGCGAGAAATCCTTCAAGCAGTTTCAGGACTGGCTCCCCCAGGAAACGCTCGATGCGATGCAGGAGTACAGAGTCTCCATCAAGGGTCCACTCACCACACCCGTAGGCGGCGGAATACGCTCTCTGAACGTTACGTTGCGCCAGGTGCTGGATCTGTACGCCTGCATTCGTCCGGTGCGCTACTTCGAGGGAGTCGGCGCCCCGGTAAAAGAGCCCGAGAAAGTGAACGTGGTGATCTTCCGCGAGAACACCGAAGACGTGTACGCGGGGATCGAGTGGAAGGCGGGGTCTCCCGAGGCGGAAAAGGTCGCGGCGTTTCTGCGCAAGGAATTCAAGAGCGAGATTCGCGAAAAGTCGGCGATTGGTATCAAGCCAATGTCCGAGTTCGGGTCGAAGCGGCTCGTGGAGATGGCTATCAGGTACGCAATCACGAAGGACAAGGAGTCGGTGACCCTCGTGCACAAGGGCAACATCATGAAGTTCACCGAGGGCGCCTTCCGTGACTGGGGATACGAAGTCGCACGCGAGAAGTTTCCCGAGGACACGACGACGGAGGCTGAGCTGACGAAGGGTGGGCCGACCGCGCGAGCCGACGCGGTAGTCATTCGCGACCGCATCGCGGATTCGATGTTCCAGCAGATGCTACTCCGGCCTTCAGAGTACTCCGTGATCGCGACCCCAAATCTCAACGGCGATTACCTGTCCGATGCCGCCGCGGCTCAGGTCGGCGGCCTTGGCATCGCGCCCGGGGGCAACGTTGGCGATGGCGTCGCCGTATTTGAAGCAACGCACGGCACCGCTCCCAAGTACGCCAATCTCGACAAGATCAATCCGGGGAGCGTCATTCTGTCCGGCGTGATGATGCTCGAGTACATGGGCTGGAACGAGGCGGCGACTCTGATCATTAAGGGCGTGGAAAAAGCCATCAAGTCGAAGCGAGTCACGTACGATCTCGCGCGGCAGATGCCCGGCGCGACCGAGATCTCGACTTCGGCTTTTGGCGATCAGGTGATCACCGGAATGAAGAGCTGATGCTCGCCGTCAGTATCAACTCGGCGAGTCCCGCCGAAGTCGGAACCGCCCTCCTCGTGGTCGCGCTTCCGGAAAACCCCACCATCGCCGGAATCGCCGGGCTTGACTCCGCCACCCAGGGCGCGCTCACTCGCTCCATCGAGATGAAGGACTTCCGCGGCGCGCGCGATGAGATGCTTCATCTCACTGGGTTCGCGAAGGGTCCGCGGCGCATCCTCCTGGTCGGTATGGGAACGGTGACCGATCGGCGAGCCGCATTCAGACGCGCCGCCACTCTCGCCGCCCGCAACGCCCACCGGCTCGGCGTCGGCGAGATGGTCTGGTACTCCGGACAAATTACGCCCGATGAAACCGAGTCGATAACTGTCGGTCTGATCGCCGGCGCGTGGGAATACGCGGATCTGAAATCCCCGGTGCCTGAAGCAGAGCGCAAAAAGCCGCTCGAGAAGGCGGTGATTCTGACCAACAACACCGACGACAGCCGCAACGGGCTTGCGGGCGGGCAGGCCATTGGTTCCGGACAGAGTCTGGCGCGACGCCTGGCAATGATGCCGGGAAATCTTTGCACGCCCGAATATCTCGCCCAAACGGCGGGCGACATCGCGAAGCGTTACGGCATGGGTATCACCGTGCTCGGACGCAAAGAGATGGAAGCCGAGAAGATGGGCTCGTTTCTCGCGGTCGCGCAGGGAACCCCGCAGGAACCCAAGCTCATCGCGCTCGAGTACAAGGGCGGCAAGCCGAACGCCAAGCCGGTAGTACTCGTCGGAAAGGGTCTCTGTTTCGACAGCGGAGGAATCTCCATCAAGCCGGCGCAGGGGATGGAGTTCATGAAGTTCGACATGTGCGGAGGCGCCGGAGTGCTCGGTGCATTCGAGGCGCTTGGACAGATGAACCCGCTTGTCAACGTGGTCGGCATCATCGGCGCGACGACCAACATGCCATCCGGAACCGCCATGAATCCCGGCGACGTCGTGAAAGCGCAGAACGGGAAGTCTATCGAGATCATCAACACCGACGCGGAAGGACGCCTCGTTCTCGCCGACTGTCTTTCCTACGCGAAGCGCTTTGACCCGGACGTCGTGATCGACGCGGCTACGCTCACCGGCGCGTGCGTGATCGCATTGGGCCACACCGCGAGCGGCGTGTTCTCGACAGACGACGCGCTGGTCGCCGAGCTTCTCGCTGCCGGAAAGCGCGCTGGTGAGCCGGGATGGCCGCTACCGATGTGGGACGAGTACAAGGAGCATATCAAGTCGGACGTCGCCGACGTCAAGAATTCGGGCGGCCGACCAGCCGGCGCGGTCACGGCAGCGATGTTTCTCAAGGAATTCGCGGAGGGATATCCGTGGGCGCATCTCGACATCGCGGGTACCGCTTATTCGGAGACTGACCTCGTCACGATTCCCAAGGGACCGACGGGAGTCCCGACGGGTACCTTCATCGAGTTCATTCGCGGGAGAGTTCGCTGAAGAGAGCTTCCTGGCCCACGCGCACACCAGCCCGCCTCGGCCTCGTGGCCGGGGCGCTTTTGTACGCGGCTGCGTTTCCAGCCCAGGCACAGGTGCCTCCGCCACCCGTTAGCGTTGTCCCGATCCCGGTCAAGCAAAAAACCGATTCCGGTCCCGACAGCGTCCGCATCAGAGTCGATTCGATCAAGCGAGCCGATTCGATCAAAAGAGCCGATTCGATCAAGCCTCCGATCGGTCGCTTTGCCGACCCGGCGCTGTACGAGATCGGACCCCAGTACGAATGGAACCGCGCCCAGCTTTTTGCGACGGGAGCACTCTCGGTCATCGATCTCCTGGATCGCATTCCCGGGGTGACGACTTTCAGATCAGGCTGGCTGGCCACGCCACAAACCGCCACCTACAACGCCGATTTCCAGCGCGTGAGGGTGTTCTACGATGGGATCGAGATCGACGATCTCGACAGTCGAAGCGGCGGCGTTCTCGACCTCTCGACCGTGCAGCTGTGGTCGCTGGAGCATCTGAGCATCGAGCGAAGTGCTAGCGAGCTGCGGATCTACATGCGCACCTGGCGCGTCGACAATACCGACCCATATACGCGCGTCGACATCGCAACGGGAAACGAGGATACCAACCTGTACCGCGGCTTCTACGGGAAGCGCTTCGACAACGGCGGCGTCCTTCAGTTCGGCGGTCAGCAGTTTGGAGTGGCGAGTCCACGCTTCTCGGGAAGTGGCGATGTGCTCTCGCTGCTGACCAGGGTCGGAATAGCCAGGAAAGGTTGGAGTCTCGATGCCTTCGTTCTCCGCCACCATGCCGTACGGGACATCGAGCGGGCCGCGGTGGGCCGTCCGCCCGTTCTATCGCAAGACGCCACTAATACCGATGCCTACATCCGCGCGGCCATAGGACATGTCGGAAGCGGACCCTGGGCCCAGCTTACCGTGGCATCAATCGCGTTCAAGGGAATCACGGGCCCCGACAGAAACGTGTCGGCGACGGCGTTCGCTGATACGCTCGAGAGAAGGGTTTCCGAGACCCAATACAACGCGAGCGCGGGCTATACCATCGGCCCCGCGCGTTTCGAGGTCGAGGACCGCTTGCGTGCGCTCGGCGGCACGACGTACAACGGTGCGAGCGGACGACTCGATCTCGTGACGCCGATTGGCGTCGTGAACGGCTTCATAGAGCACGATGGATATCGCAAAACCACGAATGCGGACGCGGGGATTCGTGCCCAGCCGCTGCCCTTCATTGCTCTTTCCGGATCGGTCTCCCGATCCACTCCCATGACATCGGGCGTATCTACGCAGGTCAGCACGACCTCTGCGCGTGGGGAAGTTGGACTGAAGCTGTTTGGGCCGTGGATTTCCGCCGGGTTGATCACAACCGACAGGGGAGCGGGATTGGCTCCGATCGTCTATGACACGCTGCTGCTGCCAACCGGCCCCGGCCGAATCTCGGCGAGGACGGCCTCAATCCGTGGCCCGATAGGCGCCGGCTTCGGCATCGACGCCTGGGTAACCAAGTGGGACCCTAACGGGCCGTATCGCCCACAGTACCAGAGTCGGTCCGAGATCAACTACTCGAACGACTTCGCCAAGCGCTTTCCAAGGGGAGACTTCGATATCCGAGTTGCCGGAATCTTCGAGTTTCGAGGGCATACGAACTTTCCGCTGGCCGCGGGCGACATTGAGACTTCTGTCGCGAAGACTCTCTCGGGCCTCCTCGAGATCAGGATCATGCGAGCCGTTCTCAGCTACCAGCAGCGCAACATCCTCGGCTACCAATACCAGGTGGTGCCGGGATTCGACATGCCGCGGGTGCTCGCGATCTACGGTGTCAGATGGGATTTTTGGAATTGACAAACTCATTGTCGCGCCGTAAGATAGGCCCCTTCACATGATATCCAGCATGACGGGGTTCGGCGCTGCGGACGGTACTATCGGCGATGCGCGGGCGAGCGTCGAGATCAGGACCGTCAATCATCGGTTCTTCAGCCCGAACCTCAAACTTCCGGCTGCCTTCTCCCGGTGGGAAGGAGAGATCCGCGAGATTCTCCGTCAGAAGATTGCGCGGGGTCACGTGACTCTGACCGCGCGCTTCGACCGCGCCGTCGGCACAGGCCCCGTCATCGACGAGGTTCGGCTCGCTCAATACGTCGTGACCTTGAAGGACCTTCAAAAGAAGCACGGGCTGGGTGGCGAAGTAGATCTTGCCACACTGCTCCGGCTCCCCGACGTCGTGGGTGCCCAGGGCGAGGAAGTGGATCCAGGTGCGGGTGAAGCACTCGCGGCAATCGTCAACAGGGCCGTCGACAACCTGATCTCGATGCGGCGCGCTGAGGGAGCTCAGCTCGCTGCTTTCCTCGTTGAACGCGTGGCCGCCGTGGAGGCGAAGCTGGCGAGAATCGAGCAGCGCGCCCCAATCCGCCTCAAGGAGCAGCATGAGCGAATCAAGCGCACCGTCTCGGACTTGATCGGGACGACGGGAGCCGATCCCCAGCGCATCGCCCAGGAGATCGCCATTCTCGCCGACAAAATGGACGTCGCGGAGGAGCTGGATCGATTCCGCTCGCACCTGGCGGCGTTCCGCGAGACCGCTCAGTCGAGAACCTCGGAACCCGTGGGCAAGCGATTGGGGTTCATTCTCCAGGAAATGCTGCGCGAAGCCAACACCGTCGGTAGCAAGGCGAGCGACGCTCAGATCCAGGAGGACGTGATCGCGACGAAGGAAGAGCTGGAGCGAATCCGTGAGCAGGTGGAGAACCTCGAATGAAGCCCTTCCCGATCATCCTGTCTTCGCCTTCCGGCGGCGGAAAGACCACCATTGCCCACATGCTGCTCGCAATGAGGCCGGATGTCGGCTACTCGGTGTCGTGCACGACCCGTCCTCCGAGAAACGGGGAAGCGGACGGAAGGGACTACCATTTCATTTCCCTCGAACAGTTCAAGCGCGGCCAGAAGGCCCGGGACTTCGCGGAGTCGGCCGAGGTTCACGGTCATTTGTATGGAACCTTGCGGGCTGAAGTGGAGCGCGTGTTGTCCTCGGGGAAGCACGTCATAATGGACATCGACGTTCAGGGGACAAAGCAGTTCGCGCGCGCGTTCCCCGACTCGGTCCTCGTTTTCATACTCCCGCCGTCGGCCCAGGTGCTGGTGGATCGTCTTAAAGCCCGCGGCACCGAAGACACTAAATCGCTCATTCGTCGATTCAAGAGTGCCAAAGCCGAGCTGAAGGCGATAGATTTGTACCAGTACGTAATCGTCAATGCCGAGATCGATTCAGCCGTGGCGGCAGTATCGAGAATAATTGACGCAGAAGAGTTGAAACGCTCCCGCAACGAGTCACTCGATGCGCGGGTCAAGGACCTGATGGACGGTATTCAACACGCCATCGATCAATACTCAGCGAGGAAGTAAATGCAGGTATTCATTCCGAACGAAGTCGCAAAGCACGCGACCAACAAGTATCTGGGAGTTCTGGTCGCGGCCAAGTATGCGCGCGTCCTCAACGAATTCCCGCGCGATCGCTCGGCGCCGGGCGAGAAGAAGCTGACGACACGGGCGCTCGAGGAGCTCACGGACGGCGAGGTCGAGTACCGCGTAGTTCCGCGCCGCCGTACGGAGTAATTACCGCGCGTCCCTTTGCGGGCAGCCGCATCCTCCTCGGCGTCACCGGGGGCATCGCCAGCTACAAGTCAGTGTGGCTGGCGCGTTTGCTTACACAGGCGGGAGCTGGGGTCGACGTCGTCATGACTCGCGGCGCCCGCGAGTTCGTCGGCCCCATCACATTCGAAGCGGTCACCGGCCGGCCGGTCTACACGGAGATCTTCGGACCTGGCCATGCGCTCGATCACATCCGCCTGGTTCGAGAGGCTAACGTGATCGTCGTCGCACCGGCGACGGCAGACTTCGTCGCCCGGGCGGCACATGGTCTCGCCGACGACTTGCTCACAGCGTGCCTGCTCGCGGCACAGACGAAGGTTCTGCTGGTTCCGGCGATGAACGATCGGATGTGGTCCCACGCACAGACGAAGCGCAACGTCGCGCACGCGCGATCGCTGGGCTACGAGATTCTGGAGCCGGCCGAAGGTCCGCTGGCGGTCGGGGAGGGAAGCGGGCCGGGACGGATGCCCGAGCCCGACGAAATCATGAGCCACGTCGGACGGCTGCTTGAAGGAAAGTCTTCGCTCAAGGGAAAGAAAGTCATCGTTACCGCCGGCGCGACCCGCGAGCCGATAGACCCGGTGAGATTCATCTCCAATCATAGCAGCGGCAAAATGGGTGTCGCGCTCGCCCGCGCGGCGTGGAGACGGGGCGCTGAGGTCACGTTGATCGCCGGCCACGTCGACATTCCGCTTCCCGTCGAGATCCCAACTCTTAACGTCGAAACCGTGCAGGAGATGTCGCGCTCGGTTGCTCAGAATCTTCCGACCGCGGACGTGCTCATTATGGCGGCCGCTCCCGCTGATTTCCGGCCCGCAACTGAAGCGCCCGAGAAGATCAAGAAGGGACGCGCTGCTCCGAAAATTGTCCTCGAGCCGACCGAGGACATTCTTCAATCGACCATTCCGAAGCGAAAAAAGAAAAGCGTCATCGTTGGATTCGCGCTCGAGACATCCGACGGCGTGAAAAACGCGAAGGAAAAGCTCAAGGCTAAAGACCTCGACCTCGTAATCCTGAACAATGCGAAGGAGCCTGGCGCCGGCTTTGGCGTAGACACCAATCGCGTTACCGTGATAACACGGAATGGCAAAGAAGAAGAGCTCGACCTGATGTCGAAAACCGATCTTGCGGAAATCCTTCTCGATCGCGTTGAACGGGAGCTCAGTGGACGCTAGAGTTCTGCTGCGTCGCTACCTCGAACAGCGGCGCGAGCTGGGTGAGTCCGAGATGGTGCTCGACGCGTTGACCGTCGAGGACGTGATGCG